>JAJZMZ010000038.1 GCA_021848095.1 Microcaldota archaeon
CTATGAGCTCATTGAGGACTATATTCTTATTATCATAGTCCATAACTATATCAAATGTGAATATGATTTAGAGCTGTAAAGTATTTAATCCTTTCTTTATTTAGTAGTATATTAAAATCATAACTTTCAAATAGTGTATGATTATATATTAATTATTTGTATTATAAAAGTAGATAGCATATGAAAGTGAAAAGTCAATCATTTAAAGCTCAAAGTGCGATGGAGTACTTGATGACTTATGGATGGTCTATTCTAATTATTGCAATTGCACTTGTAACACTTTTTGAGTTAGGATTATTTAACACTACTGCACTTTCTGGAAATAACGCATGTATTGCTCAAGAAGGATATCTGTGCAGTTCAGTTTCATTATCGACAAATGGAATTCTTTCTGCAGATGTAGGAAGCAATTATGGAACTACAATAACAGTATCTGGAGTTACATGTACTACGAACTCAACACCTTCGGTATCTTCTTTTAATGGCATAGCTCCTATAAAAATAAATAATGGTGGAGAGGTGCCACTGAGTTTTTATTGCCCATTAACTAGTAATACCGTAGGATCTCCATTTAATGGAAAACTTTGGATACTATACTCTGATTCAAGTTCATCTCAACAGATAGCTGAGATTGGAGTAGTATCTGCAAAAACAACAGCAAGTTCTACAACTCAATTTTCAGGAAGTTTTGGAAATAATTATGTTCCGATAACATTAACAAATCAACAATCATCATCAGTATCTACAAACTTCCAACAGATGATTTACTTTAATCCATCAACATACTCGACTTATGAAAATTCAAATTTAAGCAATATTGAAGTCACATCAGGAGAACCTATAGGAACTTCTGGAAATGTTGTTTTAAATTCATGGATAGAAAGTGGTGCTTCATCTTCTGCATCAAATACAGTCATGTGGATTAATTTAGGAAGTACAACAATAGGTGCGTATAAAAATTATATCTCAGTAAATGTAATAAATTCGCAAAGCACAGCAACAGGAACAAACTTTCAACAGATGGTTTACTTTAATCCTTCTTCGTATTCATCTTATGAAGCATCTGATCTTGGAAATATACGTTTCTATTATGGAAATACTGAACTGTATTCGTGGTGTGAGTCGGGTTGTTCAAGTACATCCTCAAATGCAATATTTTGGGTAAACACAAACTCACTCAATATAGGTGCTAATTCTTATGCAATAATAAACTTAACATTTGAACCAACATCAACGGAGTATGACGGAGTTTATGCAGGTGAAGCACCACAACTTTCTTCGACTTACGGACAGTATGACAATGGAGCAACAGTTTTCAGTTTATATGATAACTTCAAAGGTACTTCGCTAGACTCAAACTGGGAAGAAACACAAAGTGGAGGAACATTCTCAGTAAATAATGGTTTAGTCTTTAGCACTAATTATCAATATTTTAATGTAACTTCCACAAATAAGTATAATCCAAGCGTTGTTGATGCAGGAGTATTTATGCCAAGTGTTGCCAATAACGAATATATTAACATAAATTTTGGATATGCCACAGTATTGAATCCGACAAATTATGTACCTCAGAATGCGTACGTTTCGAGTTTTCAAGTAATTCCAGTTGGTGGAAAAGTAAATTATGTAAAAAGCGCTATGATAATTAATGGTGCTGTTTTTAGTAATGGAGCTGGTGCAACAGGTGGTGCGTATACTGCAAATTATATTGTTAGTTTTGAATGGCCTTCTACTGGTTCTCAAACATTACTATATAATTATACAGAATATTCCGCTGGAACAAATACTTTGTTTGCGTGGTCTAATGCATATATACATCTTGATGTTAATCCACAGGCTTATTCCCCTGTTTATGTTTATTGGATTCGTTCTCGTTCTTATCCACCAAACGGAGTTATGCCTACATTCCAATTAAGTGGTGTACAAACAACATCTGGACAAAATACTGCAACTATTTATCTTAACTTTTTATCAGGTAACTATCCGGTTAGTTCTGGTTACACCGGATATGCACCACAACTTTACTGCTCAAGTGGCTGTTCACAAAGCTCTTATGCACAGTATGATAATGGAGGTAGTGTGTTCAATAATTATTGGAACTTTGCAGGAACAACACTGCCTATTGGATGGACGTATTATAGTGGAAGCGAAGCTGTTTATACAGTTAATAATGGATTAACAATATCTTCAACAACAGGATATGACTCAAGTCTTTATTATAGTACAACACCTTATAATGTAGGTAATGTTCTTGATTTTTATGGAGATATTTATCAATCAAGTGGAACAGGATATGTAGGTTTTTCCACTGGTGGAAATTGTAATGAATTAGGAGTATGGATGACGGCAATAAGTGGTGGTATTGAAGGACAACAAAACGGATGTTTAGCTGGTTATCATAATCCAACTTCAGTAATCAGTACATCTTCATCAAATACTATTTATACATTAGCAATAGGTTCAGCGGATAGTGTAGGGTTTAGTTATAACTACGGAAATTATTACTATACAGCATCATCAACTAATGGAATAACTAGTACATCATATCCTGAAATATTAACACAAGGATTAACAAATAACTTATATTTTCAATATATGAGAATTAGAAATTATCCTCCAGATGGAGTTATGCCACAATTTAGTTTAGGAACTCTTAAATGAATAATTATTATTTGTGTAAAGTTAATTTAATATATCAAAAGAACTCATTAATTTAATGTATTTATATGACCCAGAGTAGTAAGAAGAAAGAATACAATAGACTCTTAGAAAGAAGAGTTTGGCTTTTTGATTTTGATGGTGTATTAGTTCCGAATCATACAAAAAAAGATTCCGATTGTTTTGTTTCAAATGCTATAAAATTAATAGCGGAGTTTAAAAATATTACTTTAGAAGGAGGAAAAGAACTTTATTTGAACTTACGAAAAAACCAGAAGGATAATGGTCTTGTTGTATTTTTCATAAATAACTTCCCAGAAATAGATGTACACACTGTAATGTCAAGAATCTTCGTAGAGTATAATAAAAAATATAAAAAGATAAAACCTGAAAATGGCACAGTAGATCATTTTAAGAAACTTTCAAGAAGTAAAACTTTGGGAATATTAACAAATAATACCGGACAGATAGTAAAAGAAACAATGGAAAGAATGGGATACTTAAGATTTTTTGAGAGAGTTATTGCAATGGAAGAATTATATCCATTTTTAAAACCAGAAGAGCATTCTTATAAAGTAGCTGCAAAAACATTTGGTGCAAAACCAGAGGATATTGTTTTTATAGATGATTCCGAAGAAAATGTAAAAGCTTCTAGAAAATTTGGGATGTTATCAATACATATAACAAATGAAAAATCCTCAACCGAAGTTGCTGATTTTAGTTTCAAAAGTAATATGGAATTATTAATAGATGTTTTAAGATAACGAAGATAAAAATTATACCGCTATTGTGCAAGTAGTTTTTTATATTTATTCCTTCAAATATAGTTTAAATTAAAACTAATTGGTTTTTATGAGTTTAAATAGTAAGGTTAAAGATACAAAGTTAAATGATAAACATATTAATTATGATAAGGAAGAACAAGAAAGAGAAAAAAGTTTGGGTAAAAATTACAAATGGATAGCCCTTTCCAATACAACATTAGGAATATTGATGGCTACTATTGATAGCTCAATATTGATAATTTCACTTCCTGCAATTTTTTCAGGACTTGGTATAAATCCTTTAACTCCGGGAAATATAGGATTATTACTTTGGTTACTTTTAGGATATATAATAATGTCTTCTGTTGTTGTAGTTACAATAGGAAGATTATCAGATATGTTTGGTAGAGTACGACTTTACAATTTAGGATTTCTGATTTTTAGTATAGGTTCTATATTATTGTATATAGTATCATATACACTTGTTGGAGTAACTGCAGTATTAGCAATGATAATTTTCAGATTAGTACAAGGTTTCGGTGGAGGTTTCTTATTTGCAAATGGAACTGCAATACTAACTGATGCATTTCCTAGAAATCAAAGAGGTACTGCGATAGGAATAAATCAGATAGCAGCTATAATAGGAAGTGTATTAGGACTTGTTATAGGAGGGGTTCTTTCTGCAATAGACTGGCACCTTATTTTTCTTATAAGCGTTCCAGTAGGAGTTGTAGGAACAGTTTGGGCGTATTTAGCTTTACATGAAATTGCATCGATTAGAAAAGGGCAAAAGTTAGATATTTTAGGAAATATAACATTTGCAATTTCACTTACAACAATATTATTGTCATTGACTTTTGGAATATTACCATATGGAACAGCAAGTACAGGTTGGGGAAATCCGTTTGTTATCACAGGATTAATTATAGGTATTCTGTTAATGATAAGTTTTGTAGTCATAGAAAAACATGCAAAAGATCCGATGTTTCATTTAGAGTTATTTAAAATAAGGGAGTTTTTAGCTGGAAATGTAAGTTTGCTTTTAGCTGGAATAGCGAGAGGCGGCTTACAATTCATGCTTATTATTTGGTTACAAGGAATTTGGTTACCATTACATGGAGTAAGTTTTCAGAATACTCCTTTGCAAGCAGGAATAGATTTGATACCTTTACTTTTAGGTTTCTTAGTAGGACCGATAGCTGGAAGATTATCAGATAAATATGGAGCAAGACTTTTAACAACAGCAGGTATGTTAATAAATGTCGTTGGATTTTTACTGCTTTTGACATTACCAGCTAACTTTAGTTTTGTGCCATTTGCAGTTATAATTTTCTTAATAGGTGTAGGGCAAGGAATGTTTGCTGCACCTAACACAACATCAGTTATGAACTCTGTACCTCCAGAACAAAGAGGTGCAACTGCAGGAATGAGAGCCACATTTATGAACATGTCATTTATGTTTAGCCTTGTTATTTTCTTTGGATTATTAACGACAGGATTAGGAACTGCATTGCCAAATGTACTTTACAAAGGATTAATATCACAAAATGTGCCACATACTACTGCATTAGCAATATCAAAATTACCTCCGACATCTGCAATTTTTGCTGCTTTATTAGGATATAATCCAATGAAAACGTTGATACCACAAACTGCACTTTCTGGAATACCAAAAAGCAATCAGACAATAATAACAGGAAATAGCTTTTTCCCTAACTTAATTTCCCAACCGTTTATGGATGGATTACATTTTGTATTTGAAGTTGCTGCGATAATAGCACTCATAGCAGCGATAACATCATTTATGCGAGGTAACGATAAAAAAGCAATAGATATAAGAGAAACAGAAAAACCTCAAGAAAAGTAAGATGAAAAGTTACAAATTTTTTAATTTTATTTATTAAAAGTTTGATTTTAATATGAAATTTCAATTGGATAACATATAGTATTCCTTTCTTTTAATACAATACCTATTTCGGAAATATATATAAATCTTTTTCTACAAATATATTCCGGTGCTTTTATGGCAACCATTAGCTCTTAATAGGCTGCTGTGTTTTTAAAAGGCTACTTTTGCTGGAGGAAATACAATATTCTATCTTAGAGTTTATGCGCCATAATACCAAAGTGAGATTGCCAATAGGCAATTGATTTGAGGAGAAGCAAGCTTGAAATTTATAATTTTAAGCCACCTAGAGGATGGCTTGGCTCTAGTCGCGTCAAAGGCCGTGGCAAGCTGCGAAAAGCTCAGGGTAGTTGCATGTCGAACGTTGAACCTGAGATAGCCGATTGCACTATGAATAGTGGTGCATGCAAACGCGGGGAACTGAAAGAACTTAGTACCCGCAGGAGAAGAAAGCAAAAGCGATGTCGCAAGTAATACGAATGAAAGCGACGAAGGACAAACTGAATCCTTATGTGCAAATATAAGGAGATGTGGTGCAACTTTTAGACTGGTTTAGTGAGGTGAACATTCTGGAAAGAATGGCCATAGAGAGTGACAGCCTCGTAAACGTAATTAAATCAGTTGTGTTGTGTATGAGTAATTCGGCTTTGGTATGTCGAATGAATATGGGGGCATTAAACCCCAATCCTAAATATTGACTAGAGACCGATAGTGAACAAGTAGCGCGAGCGAAAGCTGAAAAGCACCCACGTGTGTGGGAGTGAAATGATCTGAAACTAGGTGGTTACGAGAAGGTAGGGCATGAAAGAGATGAGGCATAAGAAGCGAAGATGCGAGAGCATCCAGCGAAGTATGTGGATCAGTGTTCTGTCTTTCTTCTCGAAGCAAGAGCCAGGGAGTGTATGGGCGTGGCAAGCCGAAAGGCGAAGTGAAAGCGAGTGTGCGCAAGTAATGAGGCACAGGATATGAAAATATCTAAGTCACACCTTTACGACTCGAAGCCATTGTGATCTACGCGCGGCCAGGACGAAGTCGGCTTTGCGGCCGATGGAGGTCCGCAACCAATTCTAGTATATCTGACTGGGTGAGCTGCGGGTAGGGGCGATAGACCACTCGAACATGGCAATAGCGAGTCCCCTCCGAAGTATATTTAGTATAGCCTCGAGCGAGCTCGCACATAGGGTAGAGCTACCGATTAGAAGTTTCGGGATCGAAAGGTTCCACCTTCTTCTCAAACTCCGAATATATGTGCTGCG
>JAJZMZ010000022.1 GCA_021848095.1 Microcaldota archaeon
TAATCCGGAACCTCTACAAACAAAGGAAGAATACTTGTGTCTATGGCATTAAGTATTTTTCTATCTTTAATTTGATTAATTATTTTTGATGAAAGAATTATTATTCCAATTTCTTCATTTTGAAGAATATTTCTAATTAATGACTCTGCTTCTGAGCCTGTTTGAGCTATGAATGAGTTTCTTATTCCTGCTAACTTAAAACCTATGCTCAACTCTTCACTGCCTATTAAGGCTATTTTATAATTACTATTTATTCTTTCCAAATTATCAGCTCAGAAAGTTCATCTGAATTTAAGTTGTATTCTTTACTTTTTATTACAGCACGTAAAACTGAAAGCTCTATCTCTTTTAAATAAACATATGCAATAACTGTCGTCAATGAAAGAACAGAGTGAGTTAGTGTCTTTAGTGCTAACTTAAATATTGAACTTCGCATAGATATCTCAAAACCTACTATTCTTTTATTTTTCTTGTATTGAGTTAATGCCGTTTTTAAATCAAAAATGGTTATTTTTGATACCATAGATTCCATTGAATCTGATGAAGTAAATACTTTTTTTAACTCTTCTTGAGGTAAGTTTCCATTTTCTATTATTGCTTCTTGTATTTGCGCATAATCTAATGAAAGTGCTCTTCCTCTAATTAATGTAAGAATATTTCTCATGTCTATCTCTAAACGAATTATTCTTGATGCTATCTCTCCATTAGTAGATAATTGACGCATACTTTTTGAAAGTGATTTATAATAAAGAAGATTTATTTTGTTTATCGTATCTGAAACTTTTTTTGTTTTCATGTATGTATTAAGTGCTTCTTGAAGTATACTTGAATAATTAGAGTTTATCATAAATCTTTGTAATATATGTTCTATTGAGTCTTCTTTCATTATTTCTTTAACAGCTAATTTATTGTGCTCACCATAATCTATAATGAAACTTGAGATTTTTTCATAAGAAGAGTTCGTTGCTTTTGCTTCTAATACTATCTTTATGTTATGTAAATCCCATCTTCCTATTATTCCCTTTAGTATTGTTTTATCGGAGTTAGGTGTTAAGCGCATTACAGATGCCATAGATTTTGCCATATCTTCACTTAATGCAAAGTCTATCAATGAATCCTTTAGGTTACTTCCCCCATAATTGGATAACATTTTTGAGTAATTAGTTTGATTCAGTATCGACAACAATGAAGACATATCCTTTGCAGTAACCATGCTTTGTAACCTTTGCTTAGATATGAGATGTGACATCATACCCTTTGCTCTTGTGCTTGAATAGCCATACTTTGTCGAACGATTTCCAAACAAACTTTACACCATTAAGATTTTGATATATGTGCAAAAAGCATAGACCGCAACTTTTCGTAGTTTGAAGCAAGGACATTTTCCGGAGTTGCGTCAAGAAAAATCTTTTTGTCATTAGAGTAAAGAAGAGCTCCGTTTATATTGTTATTTACTATTTTTTTAGAAAAACCTTTACCTAACTCTTGATTTTTCTTGCTCGCTTCGAAGGTTGAATTAGAAAGTGAGGAAAACTCTGCAAATGACTTTATTGCAGAGAGAATTAACTGTTTCTCTTTTGAACAAAGATCTTTGATTATTACATCATTTAACCTTTGTAGCTCCTCAGCAACCTTCGAGTCCATAGCTGATGCAAGTATTGTATTTTCGTCTGATTCTGCTTCGACCATAGCCTCAGAAAGTATTGAGTCAGAGAGTTTTTTTGCTTCTGACTTTGCTTCTGAGAGTATAGCTTCTGATTGTTTTTTCGCTTTATGAAGTACTGCACTTTGCTCGGCTAATGCCTCTTTCTTTTTAGCTTCAATCTTACGCCTTGAGTCGCGTTCTATCTGACTCTTTAGCTCTGAAAGACCCATTCTTTACACCATCATATTATTCCTGCAGAGAGTGCTATAAGTATTGCAATTACAAGACCGAAAATTACTAATGTTTCTGGTATTACAAGAAACAAAATTACCTTTCCAATTTCCTCTGGTTTTTCGGCCAAAAGACCCATTCCTGCACTTCCTATTCCGGATTGTGCTAATCCTGTACCTACGGCTCCGCCGAAGATTGCAAGTCCTGCTCCTATAGATGCTATTGCAGCTTCCAATGTTATTGACATTTTTTCACCAAATTTTATTCTTTAGTATAAACTCTTTTATAAGAGAAGGGTTTGAACTTTATACCCCCTCCTTCGTAAAACTTTGTAAAGAACTCTACAAAGTTAAGCCTTAATCCCTGAACAAGGCCCTCGAATATTGAAACTATCATATTTAATACATGCAATAATAAGAAAATTACTAAGTATATTATAAAGACTACTACTCCATCACTAAGTTTAGGAGTAAATGCAAAGTCTATCAAAAATGCTATTATTACACTAGCTAATCCGAAGCCCATTATTCTCATATAGCTCAATGTATGTGATATTAAATCAATTACTTCTAGTGCCCTTTCTCCGCTTAATACAAGTGTTGCTATTAATGATATTATAGCTACAACTGTGCTTATTAATGTAATATTATACGGAAGCGCTCCGAATAGACCACCGGCTATTGCAAATGTTCCGAATAATACAAGACTAAATGACGTTAGCTTTGCAAATGCAAGTTTTTTCTTGTGATGATGGTACTCATTAATAAAACCAAATACCAAACCTAGTAAAACTTGTATTAATCCGAAAACTATTGATATTACAGCTATGTAACTTATATCGCTAAACCAGTTTATTCCTTGAAAAGATGTAAAGTACTGATTAAATGGCATGCCTAAGTATTGATTTGATAAGAATCCAAAGAACATTGCTGATATTGAGTTTAGTTGCCATAATGTAGCTGTGTTATACATTAAACCATTAGGATCTGTTTTCTTTTTTATTATTGTTGAAAGTATTAGAGACATTATCCCATAGCCAACATCAGAGATCATAAGCCCGTAAAAAATAGGGAATGAAATTATAAATATTAATGAAGGATTTATCTCATCGCTTCTAGGCAAAGAGAAAAACTCAATCATATAATCGAATGAACGTAAGAACTTTGGGTGGTTTATCAATGTTGGAGCTAGTTCGTCATCTTTAAAACTTTCTATAAATACATTATTTTTAAGTGTTTTTTCTACTTGTGTTTTTAATAACTGCTCTTTCTTTTTAGGTATCCATCCTTCAATAACAGCTGTTGAGTCCGTTTTTTTGAAAATTAATGATGCATTTGCTCTTGATAACTCAATGCTTAACATTTCTTTATAAGACATTAACTTTACTAACGAGTGCTTTTTTATTAAAGTTAATCGTTGCTTTATTGACGAAATAGTATTTGTAAGTGTATTAATTTGTTTTTTTGAGTAGTTAATTATTTGAACAGGCGTTCCAGATAAATATTTTGAAGAAAGATCTAATTCTACAGCGTCAAACTCTTTTAATAAATCGTCAATAGATATTGTTTTAGGAGCTGCTACAATAAGTGATGTTTTTTTACCATTTTTACATGATAATATCTCTACTTCCTTGTTTTTTGTTTCTTTTTTTAATTTTTTAGATGCTTTTTTAAAGTTCTTTGTTTCTAACTCGAAAGCTTTTATTGAGAGAATATCACTTTTTAATTTAGAAAAATTAACTTTAATATTAAAGAACTTTTGAGCTGTTTCTTTTGCATAATTAAGTAGTTTTATCTCATCTTCAATATCCTTTTCTTTTTGAGATAGTGAATATATTTCAGCTATACTTTGATCGGTAGTTATTTTTTTAGAAAGTTCGGATAAAGACATGTGCTTAATTTTATTTATTGAAAAGTTTTCTTTTTTATTTTTCTTTTTATCTAAAAATGATAATATTGAAACTGCACCTTCTACTTTTACTAAAAGTTCATTCAATTTATTTGATAACTCACTTTGTTGTTCTTCTTTTAACTCTAGCTTTGATTTTCTTAACTCCACAACACCTGATTTATGAAAGATCTCTATAACATGTTCCAAATCGCTTTGTAGGCAGATTAGCCTTATTTTAGCCATTGGTTCTGTTCTAAACATGATTACACAGTTAAAGTATTTCTTTTATAAAAGCAGAGATTAACTTTTCTTCTTCGGTTTTTGATAATTTAATTGAAGATATTTTCTTTGCTTTTTTCTCTGCGTTAGATAATATCTTTTTCTTTTCCTTTTCTGCTTCTTTTGTTGCATTTGATATAGCATTTTCTTTTATGATTTTTGCTCTCTCCTCTGCTTCTTGGAGTAGTTTATCTGATTTTGATTTTGTTGAAAAAATAAGTTTTTCGCGTTCTTTCTCTACCTGTTCTTGAATGCGTTTGGCCTTTTCTTCTGTATCTATAATAGTTGAAATTGAGGTCATATCCTGCATAAACTCACCATAAATATAATAAAACAAATAGATATAGCAGGATATATTTATATTACTTTACAAAATCCCCAATAGTTAAAGTAAAGGAATATCTAATTAATCGGTAGTAGCAAGACATTTATAATTTACCTCACAACTGATTATCATGGAATCTTTAGATAAATTAAGTGATTACGAAAGAAGAAACTTCTTTTTAGCTATCGGAATGTTTATTTTAGGGATTATAACTATACTTTCTTTTGCGTATACTGGTTCAAGTGGCATCTTCGTATTTTTTGCTATTATAACAATAATAGTTGGTTTATACATGGCTTTAAGAATTTCAAATGAAGAAAATGTACTAAATCAAAGAAAAAGAACCTCAAAAAAATAAATAAGCTTAATTCTAAGTATATAAAAATTGTTATACATGTTTATAAACCTTTTAATGCAAAAGGCTAAACATTAAAGAAGCTTAGGAAAATAAATGAATAAACTTATAATAGCTGAAAAACCAAGTGTTGCTCTTAGAGTTGCTCTTTCTTTAGGTGAATCTCAGCCGAAAAGATACAATGTAAATGGAGTAGGTTACTTTGAGGTACAGAACGGAGAGGACACGTTATACGTTGTTGCCGCAGCAGGACATCTTTTTACATTACAACAAATAGACAAAGAAAAAAAAGAGCTACCTATTTTCGATATTCATTGGATACCTTCGTATAAAACTAATGAAAGTTCATACTTTACTAAAAAATATTTAGATACCATAACAGACATAGCAAGAAAATGTAATTTTTTCATAAATGCATGCGACTATGATTTAGAAGGTACAGTAATAGGTACAAATATATTAAAATTAATTCTTAATCAAGATGTAAATAAACAATTAAGTAATGAAAAGATAGGAAGAATGCGTTTTTCAACAACAACAAAGCCAGATTTAATAAAAGCTTATACAGAAACGGGGGATTTTGATTTCAATAACTTTTATGCAGGAGAAGCAAGACATATGTTAGATTGGTATTGGGGAATCAACTTAAGTAGAGCTTTAATGCAAACGTTAAGTCTTATAGGCATAAGAAAGGTTCTTAGTATAGGAAGAGTTCAAGGTCCTACTTTAGGGATATTAGCTAAACGTGAGTTAGAAATTAAAAACTTTGTACCTAAGCCTATTTGGAGAATTTTTATAAAGATAGGAGAGCTTGAGCTCGAAAATAGAAAGGGAAATATATTTGAAAAGGCTGAAGCTGACGAAGCTTTCGATAAAACTAAAAACAATAAAGCAGTAGTAGAAGAGCTTAATGTTAAGGATGAGATGCACTCTCCATTCCCACCGTTTGATCTTACATCATTACAGCTAGAAGCTAGTAGAGTGTTTAGAATAGACCCATCTAGAACCCTTGCAATAGCACAGTCACTTTATGAGAAGTCATATATTTCATATCCTAGAACCTCATCGCAAAAATTACCTTATACACTAGGATTAAAAAAGATTATTGAAGAGATAGCTAAAATCAACACGTACACAGAGAGCGCTAAAAAACTTTTAGAAAGTAATAGAATAAGACCTCATGAAGGTGCTAAACAAGATGAAGCACACCCAGCTATATATCCAACAGGAGTACTTCCTAAAAAAATAACCCCTGAAGAAAATAAAATTTATGACTTAATAGTTAAGAGATTTTTAGCTTGTTTTGCAGAGTATTGGAAAGGTGAAAAAACCTCTTTAGTAATAAATATATCAGATGAGAAGTACTCAATAAATGGAGAGGTTGTTAAAGAAAGAGGATGGCTTCAGTTTTACGATCCTTATTACAAACCAAAAGAAGTTACAGTCCCTAAATTAGAAAAAGGTTCTGAAGTTAAGATTGATGATTGTTATATGAAAGAGGGACAGACTGAACCTCCAAACAGATATGGTAAAGCGGGTTTGATAAGTTTTCTTGAGAAAAAAGATTTAGGTACTAAAGCTACAAGAGCTGCAATAATTGATACACTTTTTGATAGAGGGTATATAGCAAACTCAAGAATTCAAGTTACTGACTTTGGAATGAGCGTGTACAACGCATTGAACACATATTCAAGTGAAATATTGAATGAAGAGATGACAAGAAAGTTAGAAGAGGATATGGAGAAAGTAGCTAAAGGAGAGTTAAAAGAGGACAAAATAATAGAAGAGGGTCAGGATTTAATAAAAACAATCATAGGAGAGTTCAATAAAAATGGC
>JAJZMZ010000017.1 GCA_021848095.1 Microcaldota archaeon
CACGTTATAGAACTCAACATTAAATGGACCTACGCCGCCGAATACTTGTGCAGTTAAGTTATCAGTATAGCCACTGTCAACTACATACTTAGAAGGTGTTAATACAGCCGTTGGAGCTCCTGCAGAACCTATTAAGAATGCTTTTGAGTAGGAAGATTGGATTACTTCTGAAGGAGTTGCATTGTCGTAGATAGTTGTTGTTGCTTGATATATTCCATTGTTTGGTGGATTAAATACTATACTGTTTCCAAGCATTGAATTTTGAGTTGATTCAGTAAAGACAGTTGCTCCTGTTGTTGCGTTTTGTACGGTGAATTCGTAAGTGTATGGTGGTGTTCCACCTTCGCCCAATATATTTGCAGTTATTAGTACAGGTACTATTTCAGAATTAATTAATGCATTTGTAGATGTTGAAGCTCCTTCTGCGCTGAAATCAGGATTTACTGAATAAGATGGAATCGTGTTAGATACTGTTGAAGGTATTGATGCACTATCAGTAACTGTTAATGTTCCTGTGTAGGTTCCTGTTTGAGTTGCAGTAAATGAACAAACTCCACTTGCTATTTGTGTACAAGTAAAGAATGTTTTCGATAAGTTTTTGTTCTTTACATTGAATGTGTAAATGTATGGTGGTGTTCCTCCGGTTATTGATCCTGTTGTTATTTCTACGGTTTCGCCTTGGTCATAACTCTTTCCACTAACCAAAATAGATGGCGCAATTAATGCAGGATTAACTGTTATTTCTTGTGTCGATGCGGAAGTTATTGCATACTTTGATGGTGCTGCATTTGGAGATACTCCAATATCAGTAACTACTACATCGAATACGCAGTTGTTTGTTGTTGATGTTGGCGTGTAAGTAAATGACGCAGTTGTAGCGGAAGTAAATCCTGGACATGAACCAGTATTAGTCCAAGAGTAAGAGAACTTTCCAGTTCCACCTGTTACTGTTGTTGATACTGTTACACTGCTTCCTAAGTCTAAAGATGTTGGTGCATTTATGTTGGTTGTAGCTACTGGATCTGGATAAACTTGTATCGTATTTGTATTTGATATGAATGAATACGTGTTAGGTGGGATTGTTCCATCATCAAAAGCTGATACAAAGTAGGTATCAGTTCCTATTGTTGGAGTGAAAGAACCAAATGAAAGTGTATTTCCATTTACATTTCCTAAACCATTAGCACCAATATTAATTGTATTAATTAATATAAATGTTCCAGCTCCAGAACAACCTACGCCAGCAAGCAATCTTGAACAATCAATTGTTGTTGGAATTGTGTTTGAACCGTATTGATACAAGATAGTATTAGGGAAGTTTCCTATTCCATTGTATATGCTAGCTGAGTATGATTCATTTTGACCATAATCAAGAATTTCTGCGTTAGCTGGAGATAGCATTACAGTAGGTACTTGATAAGTTCTTATGTCTCCAACTATAGCTGGATTTGATACGCTGTTATCAGTCATTACTTGATCTCCTGGAGGATATACTGTATAAGTATATGTATCGCCCCATACTGGGAAGTTAATTCCCGATTTTAATGTAAAGTACTCACTTAGATAATGATTGAATGTTGAAGCGGGTGAGTAAGAAGATTTACTTTGTGCAGCATAATTTCCTAATAATATATATGATGAAGTTCCTCCATTGTTGAATGGTGCTACATATTGACCATTTGTATAAATAGGATATGTTCCAGGATTAAATATTCCACTAAATGCTAATTGATCAAAACCAGTTAATGAAGCCACACCATTGTAAGGTTCTGTTACTCCACCTCCTGGACTAATTGCCCCTGCGAATGTTGTTGCCATTCCAGTATCATATACATTAGCTGTATATGAGTTGTATGTTGTTGATGATGTTGCTAATGTAGTTTGATATATTTGCATATTTCTTGAAATATTATCTAATGCCCAGTAACCTAAATTACCGCTATCTGGATCGTTTTTAATATTTGCAGTTATGTCAAGCACTAATTTAGGTGACGTGAATGTTGGTGTTACTGTAACTGAAGTTGATGATGAATTAAATGTTTCTGGTGTTGATGCGCTATCTGTTGTAGATAACATAAATGTGTATTTACCAGAGATAGTCATTGTATTTAAGTTAAAGTTAAATGTTTTTGATGTTGCTCCAGATATTGGACTAAATGTTGACGCTCCTGGTGTTTCCATATACCATTGATAAGTGTAAGAAGGTGTTCCTCCGGTTATTGTACTAGTTAATGTTGATTCTTGATCTGGAGTTATTATTGCATTGCTTGCTGAAATTGTAGAACTTGGAGTTGGATTTATTGTAATTTTAAATATATTTGTTGGTGATATATCAAAAGGTGTTGTTACCCCACTATCGAGACCATTTACATAGAAGATGTTTTCTGTTACGTTAGGTACAAAATTAACAAATGATTGTGTACCATCTCCTGCACTCGATATTGATTCTTTTACATAATTAGTTGGTGAAACATATAATGATAATGACATATCTGAATTGCTTCCTCCATTTATATAAGTACTGAATGTTTCGCTTTGACCTAAATCGATTATTGCGTTGCTAGCTGTAAAGTCAGTTAAATAAGGAGTAGTATAAACTGTAAATGGATGTGAAGTTTCGCTGATTATTTTTTGTGATGTTGCGTTTTTTGATGTACCAGTATCTGTTATTGTAAATGTAACTTCACACGATTGACTGTTTGGTCCTCCTGGAATATAATTCGTTGCTGTCTTATAAACTAAAACATTTGATCCTGTTTGAGGTATACTACTACTTAAACATGTGAATCCAGATGCTCGTTCCCAGTCATAATTAAATTGACCTGTTCCTCCAGATATTGTTGCGGAAATCATAGTATTTTGACCTGAATCTATTGAAGTGTTTGTTGGATCAGTTAATGATATAGTTGGCTCAGAGTATACAATTACATTAGCTACATCTTTACTGTAATTAACAAAGTTAGCTCCATCCTTGACTTCGAATCCTATTAATACATTTCCACTTGTTGTTGGAGAGTAAGTATATGTTGAAGATGTTGCTCCAGGAATAACTGTATTTGTACTTCCTGAAATAGTATACCATTTATATGAGTAAGGTGATGTTCCACCATTTACTGTAGAAGTTAATTTTACGCTTTGACCGACATCCATTATTGTGTTTGTTGGAGCTACTGTTAGTATAGGATCAGTATTTACTGTTACAGTTGTTTGTTTAGAAAGTATTGATACAGGTGTTGTTGCACTGTCAGTTACATTAACATAGAATATATAATTTCCAATAGTTGATTTACCAGTGGTTACAAAATCATAAGTTGAGCTAGTTGCACCAAGTATTTTTGAGAAAACACCACTTCCCGGAAGCTCTTGATACCATTGATATGAGTAAGGTACTGAACCACCTTTTACATTTGCGGATAAAGTAGTACTTTGTGATAAATCTATAGTTGTTGAAGGAGATACTGAAACAGTCATTTGTGGATTAACGGTTACTAATGTACTTGTAGAAAATAATGAGTAATTTGCTGCGTCTGTTGTGTTAACTTCAAAATTGTACTTTCCTGTTGGAGTAGATGTTGATGTTTGGAAACCACATAATGCGGTTAGAGCATCTGTATTAACATTATTAATTGTACCAGAAATTTTTGGACATATTGTACTTGATGTTTTTGAATAAGTAGATCCATTATAAGAATCAAACCAACTCCAGGTAAAAGGTAATAAACCATATTGACCAGTAGAATAAGTAGAAAGATAAGTATATTGACCTTGATCTAATATTGAGTTAGTTACGGATGGTGCAGGTGTGCTAGATAAAGTAGGTACAGTAGTTATTGTGAAGTTGATTAAATTAATATAATATGGATTTGCATTAGCATATGTACCTTTATCGACATAATTAGTATTTATATTAAATTTAGTAGCAGGGGAGTTTAGTGTTTGAAGAGATGTTGTGTTTTTGAAGTTATTTGTATTATCTAATATAACATTTGCAGTATAAACATTTAGACTTTGTGAAGATCCAGGAATATTGTTTTCAACACAATCAACAAAAGTTTCTATTGCAGTAGGATTACACACTAAGTAAACTTTAATTGGAGAACCTGTTCCTCCTGTTGAAGAAACGTGGAAAGTTATAATTTGAGAGGCATCTGTTGAATATATATTATTGTTGTAAACTGTGTTACTAGTAGTAATACTTATAATTGGAGTGGGATAAACATTCCAAACAGAATTTTCAGTAACTGAATAACCTGTAGTAAGATCAGTTATAGTAAACATTGCATTATAAGTACCGGCTTCTAAAGGAGTAAATATGTAGGAAGTTGGAGTTGAATTAGTTAACTGCTTTGATCCGCTTATTAAATTATTATTATAAAATAAAGCATTAGATATTTGATAGCTACCACTACCTGTACCTAAATCTAAGTTTATTATTGCGTTTTGACCTATATCAAGATTTTTATTTGTTGGATATTCACTTATTGAAATAGGTGGATAAACAGTTACAGATATTGAATTAGAAACTGTTACTCCAAAACCATCAGTATATGAAACAGTTATCTTTCCGAGTGTTTTGGTACTTACTGAATTAAATGTTATAGGGCATGAAATTGATGATGAACCAGTAGTACAACTTGAATAAGAAACTTTGAATAAATTAGAAGGATTTGATGAAAATACAACATTTGCTGGGTTGAAGTTGTCATTTAAATTAGTTAATGCTACTGTTCCAGTAACTGTTTCACCGGAATTAAAGTTTGTTGTAGAAGGAGTTGAAGTAAGCAACACTGTAGGAGCATTTAGAACATTGAAAGTTAATGTATTTGTTGATTTTCCTGAAGATGAATCATTGAATATATATGATACAGAAGTAGTAAATTGACCAGAAGTTGTAAATGTTACAGGACATGCGAATGTAACTGAGTTTTCGCTGTCTGTTGCACCTTGTTTAAATATTGGAGAAGTTGAATAACCAGCGGAGTTGCATGTAGTTATTGCAGTATTTACATCCGGAGAAGTTGATGTAAATAAGGTAAGATTTACAAGAGATGATGCAGTTGTAGGGGTTATGCTGCTTCCGGTTATTGTTATTATTCCATTTGCTATTTGGCCAACTTCATAATTATTTAATGAGGGTCCATTTGTTGTGAATACAATTGAGTTAGCACTCAATACTCCAACAAACGTCATAGCAAATAATGCTATCATTACAAAAAAACTTATCTTATTTACAACTTTATTCTCCATTTAATTTACCTCCACGGTGTTAAGTACAAATCCAATACTTTTATGAGATTATTAAAGCAAGTAAGACCTCCACGTCTAAACTTGTGAACTATCTAAATGTAGAAAATCATTAAACTTTAACATATTTATATCTTTCTTTAAAAAATTTTAAGGTTTGCGAGTAAGATAAAAATAAAAAATTAATCAAGTAACTTTGTAAGAGAATTTGTGTATGGAAACTCTGCTACGCCTTTTTCGGTTATGATTGATGAGACTAACTCAGGAGGAGTTCTGTCGAATGCTGGATTGAATACAGAGACACCGTCTGGTGTTATCTTTGTCCCATTAAATAAGTACTCTACTTCTTTTGGGTTACGTTCTTCTATTTTTACATCTGAAACCTTACTTACCTTATCTATTGTCGATATTGGTGCTGCAACATGAAGTTTTACTTCATTTGAGTTGGTACTTAGTTGTTTTGCAATTAGTGCAAGATTAAAGGTTCCTATTTTATTATAAACAGTACCTACTTCATCAGGATTTGTAGTGTTACAAAGTATTCTATCTGCTCCTGCAAAGATACTTGTTGCTTTCTTTTCACGCATTAAATGTCCTGCCATATTGTCAGTTATTACATGAATAGGTATGCCATCTTTATGAAGTTCCCATGCAGTTAAGCGTGCTCCTTGATAAAGTGGTGCAGTGTATGTAACTAGAACTTCAAAGTTTATACCTTCTGCAAATGCTGTTCGCATTGGAGCTGTTGCTGTTCCTATCCCATCACAAGCCAATGTTCCAGCATTACAAACTGTAACTAAAACATCTCCGTCTTTTATAAATTTTTTTCCGTGTTTTCCTATTTGAATAGTAGAGTTAATGTTTTCTTTTTGTATTCTTTTTGCATTTGTAATTGCAAGATTTTTTACCTCTGATGGAGAAAGACCTTCTTGAAGTGAGTTTTCTACCATGTCTTTTATTTGGGCAACTCCCCAACTTAAGTTTACTGCAGTAGGTCTCGCAGTAGCAAGAAGGTTGCCAAAATTACTTAAATTTTTTATAATATCTTCTTTTGAGTTTTGTGAGTTGTTCACTATCATTGCAGTTCCGTATGCACCTGCTTCCCCTAATATTGGTGCACCTCTTATCTCTAAAGTTTTAATTGCAGTTATTAATCTTTCAATACTTTTAGTTGAGTTGTACACTTCTTCTGAAGGAATGCGCGAGTTATCTAACCAAACTATTTCATTGTTGTCATCATTCCATTTTATTGGAGAGATGTTTGTTGATATATCCATTTTTACACGTGAATGATTTTTTATTTAAATGGGATTAAAATATTTTATGCCTTTCGTAGGAAGTAAGTAGAATAAATAAAGTAATTTTAATTTTAAAGTTAATTAGAGGCAGTAGAAATAATTAGATTAAGTAAATTAGAACATTAGAATAATAAATTAGAATAAATTAATAAAAATAAAAATAAAAGAAAAAAAGAAAAACGTTTTATTCTTTAAATAAAGTTTTCCTGTTATCTTTTTCTTGCTTGTAAAATTGCATTTGCTCTTCTTCTTACTAATTGATTAAGATTTGCGTTGTTAAGCATATTATCTAGAAGTTGGGAAGTTGCGCTTGGATTTTCTAATAAAGATATGCATATTTTTGTTGTTACATTTGTATGTTGTAACAATGCAAATGCATATATCTTATCCATAACAAGAGGACTTAAGTCTGAAGAAGCTTTGATACACAAATCTTCTACCGTTGATCTCTCTGAAAAGATTCCTTTCAAATCTTTCGCTCTTTCTCTTTCTTGAGTGGTCTTTTGTTTCATTTGAGTTGGGGGTACAGTTTGGATTTTTACCATAAAATCAGAGTTTTATTATATTTTTTAGATATTTAAAGTTATCTAATAATTATCTAATAATAATGTATAATAGGTTTTATAGGTTTTTGTGTTTTTAAATTGAGTTTCTCTCGATAATGAGCAAAAAATGTATTTAAATAATTTAAAGATTTTAAAAATAAATTTAATGTTTAAACGAACATGTGCAGAAGTTCTTTAAGCTTTTTTATATAATTAGTATTGTGGAAAAAATACTGAGCAGTGGGGCACTGTATTTTGCAAGAAAGGGAGAGTTTGATAGTGTCATACAGCTGATTAGAAAAAATACTAAAAGAATACAGATAAATGAAGTAGATAGAGAATGTAGAACAATACTAAGTTATGCTTCTGAAAAAGGAGATCCGAATCTAACCAGATTATGTTTAACTTTAAAGGCAGATCCAAGAATATCAGATAAAAATGGAGTCTCTCCATTAATGTATTCTTCTAAAAATGGAAATACAGAGTGTACTGAAACAATTTCTTCTACTTTATTAGGAAGAGAAAGTATAAACTTTTTAGATAAAGAAGGTTGGACAGCTTTAATGCATGGAGCAAGATTTGGAAGACGGTGTGATGTTATAATTTTGTTAAGAAAAGGAGCAGATAAAACATTGAAGAATAAAGAAAATTTAGATTCAAGAGCAATTGCAAGAATAAATGGTTGGAAGGAGTTATCAATATATATCAAAGAATATACAAATGGTGATGTAAAAGCAATTAAAAAAGAATTAAGAAAATAATAAAAAATGTGGAAAAATGGATAGCATAATAGTTAAAGCGCCTTGCGTAGTTAAGTTGTTTGGAGAACATGCAGTAGTTCATGGAAAAACTGCAGTAGCAATAGGTATAGGTTTATATGCTACTGCAACATTTAAAATAGAAGAACAAAAGTTATTTAAAGTAGTTTTAGTAGATTTGAAAAAAGAAATACCTGTAGATGAAAAGTTATTGAGTAAATTATATGAAAAGTATATCAGAAAGGAAAGCATTGATTTTTATATAAAAGAAAATTTAAGTATTGATAAAGATATTTTACCATATATTACAATACTTTCTATTAGTTATTGTAAATATAATTGTATTATTTTTGGAGAAATAAAAGTAACATCTGAGATACCAAAACAAAGTGGCTTAGCTAGTAGTGCTTCTTGCTACACTGCTTTTACAATGGCAATATTAAAAGCTAATAGTAAAAAATTAAGTGATGAAGAAGTTATAGAGCTAGCTAGAGATGGAGAAAGAGTATCGCACAAAAACGAAGGTGCTGGACGTATAGATGTAAGTACAGCTTATTATGGCGGTTATGTAAGCTTCTCAGGAGCTAAGTTCATAAAGCACGAATTAAACGCTAAGCCTAATTTACTTATAATAAACACAGGACCTAAGCTACCAACATCAGAAACAGTAGGTAGAGTAACCAAGCTACTAAAGGAAAGAAAGGAGTACGCAGAAGGCATACTAGATAAGATAAATGAGTGCTCGGTGAAGGGCTTAGAATACTTATATAAGAATAACTTCCAAAAGGTTGGAGAGGTAATGTATGAGAATCAAGAGCTACTCAGAACACTTAATGTATCATCAGACAAGCTAGACAAAGCAGTAAGCATAGCTAGGAAGCACAAAGCTCACGGAGCTAAGCTAAGCGGTGGTGGCGGTGGAGGCGTAGCTGTTGCTATTCTTGAAGCACATAACGCAGTACTAGAAAAGGAGCTTTCAGATGAAGGCTTTGTATGTATTAAAACAGAGATCTCTGAAACTGGAGCTAAAGAGAGTAATTAATATTTAAAATTTAATGTATATTATATAATGTGAGTTTATGAACAGTAAAGTGATAACGGCATTGGCTACACCAAACATAGCTATGATAAAGTACTGGGGTAAAAGAGATTACACAGGATTAAACACTCCGAATAACTCAAGCATTAGCATGACGCTTGATGAGACATTAAACACAAAAACAACTGTTATGTTTTCAGATAAATTAGATTCTGATAAATTATACATAAATGGAGTTGAAGAAAACATACACGGAGATAATGTTTCAGAAAAATCAAAGTACATTAAAAATACACTTATAGAAATGAGAAAACTTTCAGGTGTTAAAGAAAATGTAGTAGTTGTTTCAGAAAATAACTTCCCTTCAGGAGCTGGAATAGCATCTAGCGCTTCTGGAGCTGCTGCTTTAATTTATGCATTGAATGAAGCCTTAGAGCTTAAAATGGATGGAAAACAACTTTCTATAATGGCAAGAAAAATAAGCGGAAGCGCTTGTAGAAGTGTTTTTGGAGGAATAGTTAAATGGAATGTTGGTTCTCATGATGACGGAAGTGATTCATTTGCAGAGATGGCCTTCGATGTACAACATTGGAAAGAACTTATAGACATGATAGCGGTTGTTGATCCAGACACAAAGAAAGTATCTTCAAGTATAGGTCACGAAGCTACTGTAAGAACTAGCGTTTTATATAAAAATAGAGTACCTTTTGCAGAAGAAGGAGTCACTAAAATAGAAGATGCAATAAAGAACAAAGATCTTGATAGTTTATCAAAAGTTATAATGCGTGATAGCAACAACATGCACGCTACAATGTTAGATACATGGCCACCTATAATGTATCTGAATGACTCTTCAAAGGAAATTGTTTATAAAATACACCAATTGAATGATTCACAACAAGACAAAAAATGTATTGCAGGTTATACATTTGATGCTGGACCAAATGCACACATAATAACAACTGATGAACATAAAGAAGAAGTGCTTACTGCATTAAAGGATGTTCAAGGTATTAAGAAAATATTTGAATCTCATCAAGGAGTAGGACCAAGAATACTTCCAGAAAATGAGTCTTTATTAGATGAAAATACATTGACACCTAAGAAGATGAAGTAATGCAAACAGTATTTATCAAGATAGGAGGAAGTGCAATAACTGACATAAATAAGGAAAGCACTGCAAAAAAAGAAGAGATAAAACGTTTGTTAAATGAAATAAAACCTTGCTTAAATAAAAAGAAGGTTTTAGTAGGTCATGGAAGTGGCTCTTTTGCACATATTCCTGCACATAAATACAAACTAAATTTAGGACTTACAGAAAAAGATAGTTTATATGGCGCTTCTGTAACGCAAAGCGCAGCTGCAAAGTTACATAGAATAGTAGTAGAGTGTGCAGTGCAAGAAGGACTTTCTACTTTTTCTTTTTCTCCATCCACTACGGCAGTAGCTGAAAGTGGTAGGATATTTAATTGGGACGTATCCGCAATTGAAAAAGCACTTGAGTTGGGATTTTTGCCAATAACTTATGGTGATGTTGTTTTAGATAAAAAACAAGGTGTTTGCATAGCTTCAACAGAAGAAGTTTTCAGAGCACTTTCTAAAAAAATAAAACCAGAAAAGTTGATTATAGGTACAGATGTTGATGGCATATTTGATAAAGATCCTAAATTAAGTCCCGATGCTACATTAATTAAAGAAGTAAATAAAAATAACATAAAAGATGTATTAAATTACTCGGGAAAATCAACAAAGATTGATGTTACAGGTGGAATGAAAAGTAAAGTTTCACACCTTTATGAAATATCAAAAGAAACAGGAGCTGTTTGTCAAATTGTAAATTTACAAAAACCTGGAAGATTAAAAGATGCAATATTAGGAAATGAAGTTATTGGAACAATAATTAATGCAAATTAGTAACTATTTTTTAAATACTTTAATTAACTTCTCGTATGGTAATGTGTTAATTACATCTTTTTTAATTAGCCAACCGCGTTTTGCCATCCCAACTCCATAACGTAGTAACTCTAAATTATTAACCCTGTGAGAATCAGTATTTATTGAAAACTGTAAGTTAAACTCCTTTGCTCTAAGTATATTTTCATCATTTAAATCTAATCGTTCGGGATATGAATTTATCTCTAAAACTATGTTGTTATCTTTTGTCGCTTGAAAAACCTTATCAAGATCAAACTCAATAGGTTGCCTTTGATTTATTAAACGTGCAGTAGGATGTGCAATAATATTTATTTTGTTTGAGGTTATTGCAGTAAGTAATCGTTTTGTCATGTCTTGTTTGTTCATATTTAAGTTTGTATGAATACTTGCAAGTACATAATCCATTTTTTCTATAATTTTATCTGAAAAGTCTAGTGAACCATCTTTTAAGATATCAGTTTCTGCGCTTTTTAAGATTTTTATCTTTCCATTTAATTTATCATTTAATGTATCTATTTCGTCAAAGTACTTCAAAACACGTTTTTCATCCATACCCCTAGCTATATACTCTGATTTTGAGTGATCTGTCATACCAATATAACTCCTACCTAGCTTTGCAGCTTCTAATGCCATCTCTTCGATAGTATTTAATCCGTCGCTATGTGTTGAGTGAACATGTAAATCTCCTAGTATATCATCAAGTTGAATTAACTTTGGAAGTTTATTTTCTTTTGCAAGCTCAATCTCTCCGCGGTTTTCACGCATCTCTGGTTCAGGGTACTCCATGCCTAGTTTTTCGTATATATTGCTTTCATCTTCGCTAGCAACTATCTTGCCTTTCAAATCATAAAGCCCATACTCATTTAATTTATAACCTTTTTTGATTGCAATCTGACGCACCTTTACATTATGATCCTTACTTCCTATGAAGTACTGCTGTGCTGCACCAAAACTTTCTTTTGAAACAACACGAATATCACAACTTATTCCTATCTTAAGCCAAACAGTTGTTTTTGTAGGACCTATGACTATAGTATTTTCTACTTCAGATAATTTAGTAACAAACTCCATAACTTTTTCTGGAATATTTGAAATTACAAGAATATCCAAATCTCCGACAGTTTCCTTCATTCTTCTAGTTGAACCTGCAAGTACTACCTTTTCAACAAGTCCAGAATCTTTTAATTGTTTAATTATTAACTCAGCTTCAGGAAGTGCTTTACCGAGAAGTATTCTACCTTTTGATGACTCAAGAAGTTTTAGGCCTTTTTCCAACTCCTCTTCACTCTTTTGACCGAAGCCGGGAAGTGATCTTATCTTTTTTTCATCGATTACTTTTTTTAGGTCTTCTACATTACTAACTTTTAAATTTTTATAAAGAGCATAAATACGCTTTGGGCCCAAACCTTGTATTCTTGTTAGATTTTTAAAATCAATAGGATATTTTTTCTTTAGTTCTTGATATTTTTTAATTTTTCCAGTTTTGACAAACTCGTTTATCTTTTCTGCAAGTGCCTTTCCTATGCCATTAAGTTCTGTTAAACCTTCAATGCCATTTTTTTCAATTATATCGGATACATCTTCTGGTAAAGATTCAATAGTAAGTGCTGCTTTTTTGTAAGCCCTTATCTCAAAAATGTTAGAGGTTTTTGATAACTCAAGCATGCTTGCAATTTCATTAAAAATCTCTGCAATTTTTTGATTGTTCATTTAATATCAACAAAAATCATATGTAAAATTTCTTCATTAACTCATAAGCTAGTTCATTGTCAATTTTACTAGAAAAATTATTTTTTGATATTTTTGCATTTGATAAATCAATGTCTTTATGTAAAGATAATTGTTTATTCTTTTTTATTGCATTTAATGCTTCAAGAATATTTTTATAATAAACATAATCTAATGAGTAGATTCTTGAATCTATAAATGTAAATCCAAGACTCTTTGAATGAGACTGCATAAACTGTTCTGTTCCTTTTTTATTATTTGTTTCAGGTCCTTTAAACAATCTACTTTTCTTTTCTTGTTTTGGTGCCAAAATTGCTATAACTCCATTTCCATTTGTAATAAATTGTAATGAGGTGTAAACCTCAAACTCATTCTTTTTCAAGTACTCTTCAATTATCGTAGATGATTTTTTAAGTTGTGGCCAGATTATTTCTTCACTTTTATCAGGAACTTTTGTAATTAAATAAAATAAATCTAACTCACTTTTTTGAATAAATGTTTTTAAGTAACTTTTTAACTTTGTATCAGAGTATTTCATACCATAAAAATAATCTAATGATGGACTTTCTAAGAACTTTCTTGATATTAATATAAAACGAGATATTGATTCTTTTGATAGAACTGCTGCAACATTTCTTTCTTTATCAATTGGGTCTACAATTATGAACTCAGAGTTAAATTTTTTAATTAACTCGTTGTGGTTCAGAGTTTCATTGTTTCCAGGAGAAATGATTATTTTATCAGATAATGCAGAGCCCCACTTTAAAACATTTAAAAATGTTCCAAAGTTATATATGAGTACCTCACATAAATAACCAGAAAACCCTGATGTTTTTGTTTCTGCACCATATAAAAAATGATTTTTTAAAAAGTACTTTAACAAACGTACTTCATCTTTTTGCTTTTCTTTTAGCTTTTCATTTATGAAGGTTGTATGTAAAGGTGTTCTATCTACAGCTGTTGCGAGCTGTTCGGCACTTTGAATTTTCAATGCAGGAACTATGTCTGCTTTTATATTTAAGGATTTTAGAAAAACCCTCACATAAGGATGTTCAGCATATTTTATTTCATACGAATCGGATTTATTTTTTACAAGAGCTTTTCCATACTTTAAACCCACTCTTTCTAAATAATCTTTTGTTGTTCCGGTTTTAAAAAGTAAGAATATATCAATATCAGAGTTTCCTTTTAAGTTTGTGCCTCTTGAAACTGAACCAGTAACTGTTATTTCAACATCTTTTGGAACTATTTCTTTTAAAGAAGATATAATCAAATTTATTTTAACTATAGTATCTTTGTACTCTTTATTAGAGGGCTTTATCTCCTTTAATACATGTTTTAAAATACCATCTATGACAGTTTTATTTGACATCTAAACATATACCTATTAAAAGTAAACAAATAAAAACCACTCGCAAATACCCTAAATATACTAACAATTAGACATAGTATTTATATTTTAATAGTCATTTTATAGCGGTGAGAGAATGGCAAGACCAGATAAAAAAATTAAAAAGAATATTGTGGAAGAATTTTCTGCAATTGTTGCAGATGGAATGTACAGAGATAACAATTTAGGTGTTGTTCCTTTAACAAAAACTATTCAGAAAAAACTAAAGGTACTTCCAGGAGATATAATAGAGTTAAGTTTTAGTGGTAAAAAGACAGTTGCAACTGTAATAGAGGGTTACAACAAGGACTCAAAATCTAATTATGTAAGATTAGATAAAAGAACTAGAGATCAATTAGGAATAATATTAGGTGAAGAAATAACATTAACAAAACCACAGGTTTTCAATGCAAATGAAGTAATTGTAAGGCCAAAAGGAAAGATACCGCATACAATACCAGTACCGATAGATTGGCAAACATACTTTAGACAAAGATTAGTAAACAAAGGAGTTATAGAAGGCGATAAGATAAGCATGCCAGTCTTAGGAGTTAACATTGAGTTTGATGTTGTAAATGTACAACCTTTAGGTGTTTGTAAAGTAACTTCAGAAACTACATTTGATTTTTCTGAAAACAGACAAGCTTGTTGTTAATTAGTTTTTCTATTATTTCTTTTTATTTTTAATTTTTATAAGAATACTTCTTATTTTTTGGTTTTTCTTCTATTTGTTCTTCTATCTCAATTACAGAGTTTAATCTTATACCTAAATCAGCTATTTTATAACCAATACTTGCAAATAAAAATAATATTATTATTTGTATTATTTCGTAAATCGGACCAGATAATACATTTGATATGTTAGTTGCTAAAGTATTGAAAGAGTTAGTAATATTATTTCCAGATATTTTATTTGATGTTTGCAGTAGTGAAGACTTACTTGCAGAGTTATATAAACCATAACCCATGAAAAAAGCTATTACAATTAATAAAACACCTAAAACAATCAATATGTCTCCTTTATAAGCCATCTTATCACACTGAATAATATTAATTAGCAATATATTAAATAACTTGTTTTTATTAGTTATTAAGACTTTAATTCTTTTTTAATTTTGTTTGCTATCTCAACTCCAACGATATGTATGGCTTCTCTTGTTGAAGCGCCTATATGTGGAGTCATTATAAGATTTTTATTTTTTAATGCGTAATTTACGAACCTATTTCCTTTTTTAAGAAATGGTTCTTCTGGAAAAACATCCAATGCTGCACCAGATATTATATGTTTTTTCAAAGCTACAAAAAGATCATTTGTGTTTATAACCTCGCCTCTTGAGGTATTTATTAGAAGTGCTGTTTTTTTCATTAGCTTAAACTGTTTTAATTGCAACATGTTTCTTGATGAAGTAGTAAGCATAGGATGTAGCGATATTATATCAGATGTTTTTAAAAGAGTGTTTAATGAAACTAAAGGAACTGAGTTTTTTTTGATAAATGGATCATAGGCTATTACTTTCATATCAAATGCTTTTGCATACTCTGCAACCTGTGAACCTATTCTTCCAAGACCTATTATTCCGAGAGTTTTTCCATTTAATTGAGTACCTATAAACTTGTACCTTTCCCATTTACCATTTTTAAGATTTTCAAATGCCCAGGGAATATTACGTGAAAGAGCTAGCATTAAAGCAATAGTGTGTTGTGCTGTTGGAAGAGTATGTGCACCATGAAGATTTAATACCTTTATCTTTTTCTTTTTTGCATACTCTATATCGATATGATTAAGCCCAGTTGTTGCTGAACCTATTAACTTTAGATTAATTGCTTTATCTAGTATCTTCTTTGTAACTTTTGTATCTACTCGTATAACTAGTATGTCAAAAATGTGAATTTTTTTCAAAAGTTCTTCGTTACTCATGTTTTTTGCAGTTACATTTCCAATGCCATTAAGTATTTTCATTGCATCTTTGTCGAAGTATTCTGGATTATTTACTAAAATATTTAATTTTTGCATTTTTACACATCGAAATTAAATTTTTATGCCATTGATGACTCTTGTGCCCTAGGATCTGTTGCTTTTATGATTTTTGTAACTGAACTTTTATTGAAGCCTTTGAATCCTTTTGTTCGTTCAAGATCCTCCATGTGACTACCTATTGCTCCGTTTTTTAAAAAATTATTGTATTGTTCTTTAGTTATTGAAGAGTTAGAGAGTAATTTATCTAATCGTGATTTTTCAACACGCCATAACTCTCCAGAAGTGAATGCTTGTTTTAAAAACTCAAAGTTAGAAAAGGGTGGCATCACAGTTACCCCAAATTTTGGAAGACTATTTCTTAAAGAGTTAAAATCAAATCTTGCTTCTAAATGATGCATACCAGCTTGAAGAATACTTTCGCCATGAAGTCCTACCCACAAACCAACTGTTCCTAATGTTTTTCTTTGTTGTAATCCTTTATGTGGAAAATCAATATCTGTTTCTTCAGAGTAAAGATCAACATCTGTAAATACAACTATATCGCAAACGTCATGTTCCATTATTTGAGCTCCCCAATGTGCTTGATCACCTGCATAATATTTTTCTCTGCAAGTATAACCCATTAACTCAAAAATATGTATCATTTTTGAGAAGTTTTGTCTTGAAGAACGATATGTATGATGGTCTTGATTGCCCCAACCTAAACCTAATTTATCTTGCCTTGATTTTTGTACCTGTCCTGCTAAGTTTCTCCTTTGCCAGTATGCCCTTTCTGATCTGAAAAATGCATCAGATACTCTTGCATTATCTAACTTTGAAAGTGCAGAATAAATTAATTTTTCTGTAAACTTTATTCCTTCATTATCATTTTTGAAGTAACGTTGTCGTGAAAAAAACATGCTCAAAACTGTTAGGTACTCAAAGACATCGTCTTTTGAATTTGTTGAAAAACCATTGTAACCGCGTCTTTCAACAGCAGATAATGTATAACTTCCTTCTTTTGAAATTATTGCTTTTCTAAAACGTGAAAATGGTTTACCTTCGATATTTGTATTTACTCCAATAGCTTGTATAAAATTATCAAGTTCTTCTGGTTTCAACACAACCTCAGTTTCATTACTTTTTCCAAGTATTACAGGAAAGAAGTAAGATCTACTGTGTTTGAATGGCTTTCCATATTTACATTTTTTATCAACAGGAATAAATTTGCTAAACCCAAGTTTCAGAAGTGCTTTCTCATTTGTTTTACTTTCTGGAATAACAACATAATCCACCCAGTTAAAAAACTTTGTTGATGTTTCTGTTGACATTTTTTTAGATAACTGAGCTGCAAACTTATTTTTTTTAAGAAAGTTATTAATTATTGAGGTAAGAAACTTTTCAGTTTCTGGATAAAGTTTCCAATCAAACTCTTCATTTATTGATGCATCATTTTTGTCTTCGTATTTGTTTTTGTTTTTAGAGTTTACCATTATTTCACAATTATTTATTTTGTGGGTTTATAGCTAAACTTTTTGCCTTTCCAGATATCTTCATCTCCCCATAATCCAGCACGCCAAGCATTGAACTCGACTAATTGAGAGTAATCAATGAAAAGATTTACATCCTTACCGAATTTTTTAAGATACCATTTGAATACAGGCGGATCTGAAGCTTCAAACATGAACTTATCAAAGCCAAACTCATTTGTTATTTTTTTAATTAAATCTAAACGCCATTTATTTGGAGGAAGATCTTCAGTCAAACCTTCTGACTCTATCATTATTACATCAACACCTGCTTTGATATGTGCCGATAACTCTGACATTACATCATCTATTTTGCGCATCTTCATTTCTCCTTCGTAACCTACCCTATGAGTACCTCCACCTGCATCATACATAAATGAAACTTCAGGTTTTGCTTTCATACCTTTCTTTTGAACCTGCTTAACTATCTCTACTTTATCTTTTAATGAAATGTCAACAAAACCACTAGATACTTCTATAACATCGAAGCCCAAGGATTTACACTCTTTTATGTATTGATCAACTGCCTTTGAGCCTTGAACAATTATACGTTCAACAAAACCCCCAGTAGATACATAAACTCCATGATCATGACATGCATCAAGAATATCTTTTACTGTTTTTTTCGAAAGAAAACGCTCAGAACCTCCTGCAAATTTATATCCATCAAAGTAATTGCTCCAATCATGCAATAAGCCTTTCAAGTAACCGTAAGTTATTGAGGAGTAGTAAGGACCTCTGATTTCTATTATTCCTTTCTTTCTTGGCTTTTTTGGTAGTTCATATATATCGAGAAAATCAAATGCTCTTTTTTCCATAAAATCACATACATAAATCAAATAAACACGATATCTTTTTAATACTTTCAAGATTTCGTAGTTCATTTAGTAAAATCATTGATTTATTTTTGCTTAAGGACATTGAAGCAAGAGTGATGAACTTTTGTTCTAACTCTTTTTTACTCATTGGATTTTTAGGATGACCTTTTTGATAATAAACAACCTTATCTATTGTTTTATTTTTAGTAATTACATTTATTTCATTAGAGATACATGAAGGATACCTCGCAGTTAGCTCCTTCTTTTCTTTTACTGTTGTTAATTTTAGTAGTTTATTGATTCTGTTATCAGTTAATCTTTTCTCTGAATACGACTCAGGAGTTATGTCTCCATAAATTAATGCAGAACAAACAATAAATGGAAGACTATGATCTGCAGTTTCCTTTGTTTTTGGAGACCATTTTTCCTTGTCTTTCCCTAAAACTTTGTAACCACTTTCTGTTGTTAATATATTGATTTTTTTAATTTCATCTATGTTTTTGATTTCTTCTTTTGCAGATATTGCAGCTGTTATTGCACTTTGAGAACGTATCTCTGCAGGATAAAACTTAGTTATTCTTTGATTTATTAAAAATTGATTTTTTTTATTTCCAAATGTCTTTGTACTTAAATTAAACTTACCAGTTACTTGTTTCCAAAAACCCATCTCGCCTTCAAAGATTGGAGATGGCCCGGTTATGCCATTATTAGCTAGTTTAGCTGAGAATATTGCGTCTTTTGCAGCATTAGGAAATGATATTGCTTTCCACATAGAGAGCTCGCCTGCACGTACCTGTCTCATAGCTATATGGGAGTTTAATGCTATGTTTATAGCTTGGGTGGTTTTTTTAACTCCTGATTCCATTAAAAATGATGATGCAGTAGCAACACTAACTAAACCATAGCTAGTGTGATCCCAGCCTTTCTTCCATAAGCTCGCAGCTGTAGAAAGGCGGCATTGTACTTCGTAAGCTAGTGCTATTGCAACAATGACATCTTTGCCTGTTCTGTTGTATTCTTCAGCTACGGCGAGCAATGGCATTATATTATCACTAGGATGTGCAAACTCCTTCGACTCGAAAGAGTCATTATAGTCTAAATATCTAGACATTATTCCGTTCACAAAACCAGCGTCTTCAGAGCTAGCTTTTTCACTTGAACATAATATTGAAGCTCCTTCTTTGCTTTTTTTAATTGTCTTTTTTGCGATTTGCACAGGAACCGCTTTCTGTGCGCCTAATGCGCAACCAAATGTATCTATAACAGCGTCTTTTGCAATTTCTATTGTTTTACTAGGTAGTATTTTATAAGACAATGAATTTGCATACTCACTAATATCTTCTGCTAATGTCATAATCTCACTTTTTAATTTTTTTAATAATAGCCTTTGTCATTTCAGTAGTTGAAACTGGATTTTTAGGAGTTATGTCATAAGTAACATTAGTTTTTTCCTTTAGTACTGAATAAACTGCATCTTCAAGAGCTTTTGAAGCTTTAATTTCTCCTAAATGATTCAATAGCATAGCTCCAGATAAAATTGCTGCTGAAGGATTAACATCGTTTTTTCCGGAATGTTTTGGTGCCGAACCATGTACAGGTTCAAAAACTGCCATACTTTTGCCTATGTTTGCACTTGGTGCAATGCCTAGACCTCCAACAAGTCCAGAACATAAATCAGAGATTATATCGCCGTATAAATTAGGACATAATAAAATATCAAAAAGTTCTGGTTTTGAAACTAATTTTGAACATGCGTTATCTACAACTAAGTTATCACAAATTATTGATTTGAATTTTTTTGATACTTTTTCAGCTTCACTAACAAATAATCCATCAGTATATTTCAAAATATTTGATTTATGTATTATTGTGACTTTTTTTCTTTTGTTTTTTTGTGCGTATGCAAATGCAAACTCTGCAACTCTTTTAGTAGCTGTTTTTGATATTGTTTTAAGTGCAATTGAGCTATCATTAGGTATTTTTAATTTTGAATCTTTTTCAACAAATTTTATTAATTTTTTTGACAAGAAAGAGCTCTCTTTGAACTCTATCCCAGAATAAAGATCCTCTGTATTTTCCCGTATTACTATTAAATTTACATTTGAAAAGTTAGTTTTAATTCCCTGAATTGTTTTTGTAGGCCTTACATTTGCAAATAACTCAAGTTTTTTTCTAAGTTCTACATTGACACTCCTAAAACCTTTGCCTAATGGAGTTGTTATTGGTCCTTTTAATGCAAACTTATTTTTTCTAATAGAACTTAAAGTTTCAGTAGGAAGTAATGAACCATACTCGTTTAATGCAACCTCTCCTGCAATATGTTTTTCCCAGTTTATTGAGAAGTTATATTTTTCAGAAACTGTATTTATGCATTGCATAGCTGAGTTGATTACTTCTGGACCTATCCCATCTCCCGGTACAACAGTTATTGTATATTTTTTCATAATACTACTTTCTTTTTGATATAGGTATAAACTTTAGGTTTAAATTCCCAGTATACTCTTCAAGTGGTCTTATTAGCCTATTATTTTTATACTGTTCTAAGATATGTGCTAACCATCCTGAACTTCTTGCTATTGCAAATATTGGCGAATACAACTCATGTGTAAGATTAAGATTATGGTAAACTATTGCAGAATAAAAATCAACATTTGGGTATATGTTCTTTTTATCTGACATCATATGTTCTAATTTTTGACCAATCTCAACATATGTTGTGTTGTTGTTTTTTGCACTTAGATTTTCAGCCATTTTTTTAAGTATTTTTGCTCTTGGATCATATACTTTGTATATTCTATGACCATAGCCCATTACTCTTCCATGAGATAAAATTATCTTATTTACATAAGAGGATACATTCTCTGGTTTTTTGATATTCTTAAGCATTAGCAATACTTCGGTAGCTGCACCTCCGTGTAAAGGACCTTTTAAAGTTCCAATACCTGTAGTATATGCAGAATGGACATCACTTAATGTAGAGACAGTTACCCTCACTGAAAAAGATGATGCGTTAAATCCGTGTTCTGCATGAAGAACAAAGTCCTTATCTAAAACTTCTGCTCCTTCAGAATCAGGAATTTTTCCAGTTAACATATATAGAAAATTTTCTGCATGAGATAACTTTGGATTTGGAGGTATTGGAGTTTTTGAGTTTTTTATTCTGTAATGATAAGCAACTATAGTAGGCATCTTTGCAATTATTGATAAACCTGTATCTAGCTTTTCTTCATATGATGAAATTCTTGAGTCTTTGTCATTAGAAGATAATGAACTGACTACGGTTCGTAGAGCTTCCATAGAGCTCATATTTTTTGTAAATGTGTGCAACATACGTATAGTATGTTTTGGAAGTGCTCTCTTTCTTTTAAGTGTTGTTGAAAAGTTTTTAAGTTCATTTTTATTTGGAAGTTTTCCGTATATTAAAAGATATGACACTTCTTCAAAAGTACAGTTTTCAGCTATGTCTTCTATAGAGTAACCACGATAAAACAGCCTTCCTTTTAATCCGTCAATAAAAGAAATATTAGTTTGACCTGCTATAATACCCTCAAGTCCTTTTACTTTGACATTTGAATTTTTGTTAATTTTTGCCATATTAACACATAAAAATAATACATGAGTAAACCTTAAATAGTAATGTTTTAGTTTAGCTAGAGTTTAGCAATGAAGAACGTATTTTGAGACAAATAATAAAAAGTAAGATTTAAATATGGACATAGTTTATGGTATAATTGCATTTAAATGGAAAATGATTACGATGTAATAATTGTAGGAGGAGGAGTAATAGGCACATCATTGTTGTATACACTTTCAGAGTTTACAGACATTAATAATATACTTTTAATAGAAAAGAAAAAAATAGGTAGAGGTTCATCTTGGAGTCACAGTAATAGTCAAACATTACATGTAGGAGACATAGAAACAAATTACAACACAGAAAAAATAATAGAAACTAGAACAGCGTCGCATCTAATTTTAAAGTATACAAAAAAACTTAGAGAAAGTAATTTTATAAAACCAGTACAGAAAATGGTATTAGGAGTTGGTAACGAAGAAGTAGAGAATATAATAAAAAGATATGATGAAAAATTTATTTCTCTTTTTCCAAGTATTAAAGTTATAAAAACATCTGAGATATTAAAGGTTGAACCAAATTTAATTAAAGGTAGAGATAAAGATGAAGAAGTTATTGCTGCTTATTCCAAAGATGGACACATGGTGAACTTTGGCTTGTTGTCTTCTTCTTTTGTTAATTCAGCACTAAAAAGTAAGAAGAATATAAAATTACGATTAAATGAAGAAGCAATAGATATCGAAAGAAAAAATGCCCATTATATAGTAAAAACTGAAAAGTCAACATATAGGGGAAGATTTGTTGTTTTTGCAGCTGGAGGATATAGTTTATACTTTGCAAAAAAATTAGGTTATGGTAGAGATTTGTCTATGCTTTCAGTAGCAGGTAATTTTTATTATTCAAGAAATGTAATTAAAGGAAAAGTTTATAGAGTTCAAAAAGGTGGAATACCTTTTGCTGCGGTGCATGCAGATGTAGATATTACAAATAAAAAAATAACAAGATATGGACCTACTGTAAATATAGTTCCATTTTTAGAGCATACAAATGTAATGTCAACATATAAATACATCAAAGCAATGGGTCTTGATAAGGAAACTGTTGAAAGTTTAATCAACATATCGGAGGATAAAGATATACAAAGAATAGTAGAAAAAAACTTTATCTACTCGATACCTGATTTAGGAAAGTATTACTTCTTAAAAGAAGAGGTAAATAAAATAATTCCTAGTTTAAAGTATAATGATATAAAATTCTATAAACAAGGTGGAGGAATACGGCCACAGATAATAGATAAAAAAATGAGGAGGTTAATATTAGGAGTAGTAGATTTAAGAGGAGATGGAATTGAGTTTTCAATGGCACCTTCCCCAGGAGCTAGTTCTTGTTTAAAAGAAGCATTAAAATATACAAGAAGTGCAACTGAATATTTAGATAAAAAATTCTATAAAGAAAAATTTGTAAAGATGTTTTGTAATAATGAAGAAGAGTATAAACTCTTGACAAAAAAACAAAAACATTAATCTTTATATCTTAACAAACTAATTATTTGCGTGGGCTCTTAGCTCAGGAGCAGAGCGTTCCGTTCGCAAGAAAACCTTTTAGAAAAAGTTTTATCAAAATCGAAAAACGGAAAGGCCGCGGGTGCGAATCCCGCAGAGTCCACAAAACTCTTCGGGAAAGAGTTTTATCAGAAATTATGAGTGCAACTTACTAATAACTGTGAATGACAGTGTTTGTTGATAAAGACTTTGCAGCAATATTTAAATATGTTTATTCACATAATAATTATGTGATTATATGCCTAACATAACTTTAGTAGTAAGTGAAGAACTTAGGAGAGATATGGAAAAACATCCGTCGATTAAATGGTCAAGTGCCGTAAGAAATATAATAGAACAGAAGCTTGCTGATTTCAAAGAGCTAGAAAAGCTAGCGGAAAAGAGCAAGTTTACTATGAAGGACTGGAAACTTATAGAAAAGAAGGTATCGAAGAGCATGGCAAAGCACGCAAAGGTGCTTCTCGATGAGAGTAACAGTTGATGCAAATATCCTGTTTGCCTGTATGATAAAGGATTCGGCGACCAGGCGCCTGATTTTTAACCCTACACTTACACTTTTTGCACCAGAATTCCTCAAGGATGAATTGGTATCCCACATAATAGAAATCAAGGATAAGTCAGGTATGAATGATGAGAAACTATTACACATGATTCAGAAGGTATTTGCTCAAATAACATTTGTGCCAGACAAAAACCTTAAACCCTTCTTAAATGCAGCCGCTAGTCTGATTGCAGACCCAAAGGATTGGCTGTATATTGCATGTGCATTGCACGAAGATACTGTAATATGGAGCAACGATAATGATTTTGGTTCACAGAAAAGAATTAGAGTTCTTAAGACAAAAGAACTTGTGTCGATTGTTGGTTCGCTATAAACAAGCACATGTGACCGCATATGCTGTTGTAAGCTCTTGTTTATTTTAATTTTATCAGATGGGACTGAACTGATTCGGTAAATAAAGCTCCTGGGTCCACTAGCTTGTTTATTTCGACAAAACTATTAAGAAACCCTAGAAAGTTAGAGTAGAGGAAGTTGTACTTATGCCACTAGTTGGTAACAGCACTGAATAATTTAAATTATTTAAGCTGATAAATTTAATTGGGTGCGATCCCCGCAGAGTCCAAACTTCTTTTTATTGTAAATAAATTTAGTCTAAAAAGCAACTAATTTATAATTTATTTGATAAGTAAATATGCGATTATATGAACGAATTTAGACCATACCTATTTTTTAATAAGAATTCTGAAGAAGCATTAAAACTTTACAAAGAATGTTTTGGTGGAGAAATAAGTGAAGTCAATAGAGTTTCAGACACTCCAATGAAAGATAAGATGCCTCAAGAATTACAAAATAAATTATGTATGCTCGCTTTAAAAGTGGGACAGTGAAGTTTAGCGTATCTGATTGGATGCATCCGACAAGAGCATATAACAAAGGAAATAATGTTTCATTGTTATTTGAAAGCACTCCTGAAGAGGTAAAAGAGTTTTCGGGATTCTAGCAGTAGATGCAGATAATGATACAATAGAGAATTTAAGAGAGGAGTTTTTTGGTTATTATGGTGCATTAACTGATAAATTTGGCATATGTTGGATGTTTAGATCAGATACCAAGAAACAATAATTAAAGGAGTTTAGAATGTAAAATAAAGATATTTCTAAAATTTATATAAATAATAATGAATAAATTGAATTTAATGAAGATTTATATATCTGATAACACAAAAAATAACTTTGTGAAAATATGGCAGTTAAACAAATAAATTCTGAGCAAAACAAAAAAACAAAAGCGCATAATGAATATATAGCTATGCTAATTAAAGGAGATTTTCATGCTGCGGGTGTAGTAGCAGAGTATTATGAATTAAGTAATAAAGAAAAAAAATTAATAATAGTTGAATCGTATGAAAAGTGTTTTACAGATAGGAAATTTTTTCAAGCAGCAAATATTGCAAAGTACGGTGGACTTGAAAAAGAAAAACAGATGTTAGCTGCAGAAATGGCTTATGACGTATTAATGGATAAAAAATACTTTGAAGTAGCTGCGCGTGTTGCAAAAGAACACGGTTTGGGAGTAAAAAAACAAAGATCAGCAGCAAAAATGTTTTTTAAAATGTGTATGGAAAATAAAGATTACCAATTTGCAGTATATGCTGCTTCAGAATTTGATTTAGGAAAAGATGTAGTACAGTTTGTTGCATTGAAATTTTATAAAATTCTTTTTAATAATGATATGTTCATAGCTGCTGCGCGAGTAGCAAAAGAAAATGGATTAAAAAAAGAAGATGAACAAATTGCTGCGTGTAGAGGTTATGAAAAGGAACTGATTAATGGAAATTTTGATAATGCAGAATATGTTGCAAGATATCATAATTTAAACGAAAACCAAAAACTTATTGCAACAACTAGGGCATATGTAATTTGCAATTATAAAGGAAATTTAAATAGAGCCCAAAAAATAGCTTCTAATAATGAACTTAATAAAATACATAGGATATGAGTATTTAAATTAAATAAGAATAAATTAAGATTAAGGTATATATATTCGATATACAAGTAATTATATAATACGATGAGTTATATACAGTATAGAATTAAAATATCATAATCTAGGACTGAATTAATGGTTAGAAGTTTTTATAAAAGGAAAAAGGATAAACAACTTATATTATTAAATAAAGTTTTACTTATAATTCTTATTGGTATAATTTTAATACCTGTTATTTTTACAATAAATAAAACAACTACAACTAATAGTAGCAACATTCATTTAATAAAAAATAATAATATTACGAATAGAACAAATGAGAATACATCAAATAGAAAGATATTAAATGTACAAAAACAAACAGAAACAGAGGCACAACTACAAGCATTTGATGCAAAATATTACTCTTATTATGATGTTTTATTAATATGTAATCCTGCAAGCCAAGAAAGTGAAAATGTTTGTAATTACTTTAAAAATGCAAGAATAAATGAGGGATTTAACACATCTCACGTTCTTAATTTGACTAATATTCCTAACTCTGAGTATGTTAATAACACGGTGACAAACTCGATATTGCTTCAGATAAAAAATAAATTAGCAATTACACCAAATATACAATATATAGTAACAACAGTAGGAGTACCACTCGATGATAACGCATATACAAATCCATACATTGGTGTTGGAGCATCAATAGATTCGCTTATTGCAGATAACTTAACAAACAATCCAGTAGATTTGTGTGGTAATTGTGCAGGTAGTGTTAGTAATCCGTATTATGGTAGTCTTGAATACGGCTTTGGTGCAGGTGAATTAATAAATCAGTATACTTTAGAACAAATAGTATTCAATAATTCAAATCCTTCATATAGAGGGATGTATATAGTAACAAGATTAGATGGGCCAACACAACAAAGTATATATAATCTTATAAATGATGCATCTAATGCGAAAGACGCATATAGTAGCGGCAATATACTTTTAGTTGGAAATACAAGTGGGTATTTAACTGATAGTTTAGAATATGAGATGGTAGACTCAAATTCACTTTTAAATGATATTCCTAAAAATACTACATATGTACTAAATACTTTTCCAATAGGTAATAAAGGATTATCAGGGTATATTTCGTGGGGTTCAAATTGTGGTTGCAACGCAGGTCAGAATTCTAGTAAATGGAATTATGGTTTTGTCCCAGGAGCTATTGGCGAGACATATGTTTCTTCTAGCGCAAGAACTCTTTTACAATATCCATGGACTGGAGGTCAATCACTAATATCAGATTTAATACTTGACAACATAACAGGGGTAAGTGGATATGTTAGTGAACCATTTACTACTTGTTTAGAACAATCAGATCTACTTCTTCCATTATATTATGGGGGTTTGACATTAGGAGATGCTTTTTACGCGGCTATGCCATGTCTAGAATGGAAAAATGTAGTTATAGGAGACCCTAAGGCACACGTATTTACATTTGACGCAACACAACCAGTACTTTCTACGTTAATAACAAATGTTTCAACAACAAATATTAAAACTGGTGAAAATCTTACGATTACTTTAAAAGTATATAACGAAACTGTATATTATGATAATGAAAGTGAATCAGGATCAACGACATATTTAGCATCTTTAAGAACAGGTCAATCTAGTTCTTGTTCGCAGGATAGTAATTACACCAAAGGAATAGGATCTTTTGGTATAGGAGTGTATACTCGTAGTATTAATATAACTCCAAATAGTACAGAGTATTATTGTTTTTATGTACAACAACAAGGACACAATGTAGGTACAGGTGCAATTATTTATGCACCGGTACAATATTCGCCTACAGTTTTAGTAAAGTATAACTCGCAGAATATTTCTACAAGTACCTCAACAAGTACAAGCACCAGTACTTCGACTTCGGTTCAGACAACAACACCTACTACAAAAACCACTACATCTACAAGTACTTCGACTTCGGCATTAACTACTCAGACTACAACTTCAACAAGTACAAGCACTAGTACTTCTACTAGCACCTCGACTTTAATTACTACTAGTACATTACCAGTTATCACAACCCCAACAACTACAACAATTCCACAAATTACGTCTAACTTAAATAACTTTTTTCAAAATTCAAATGCAAATATTGGAATTGCACCACAACTTACTTCAATATATGGAGAATTTGATAATGGGAAAAATGTATTTGATTTTTATGATAACTTCAATGGAAAAATATTGGGCACTGTTTGGAATACAGTACAATCATGCCAATACGGGATAGCCGTAAATAATGGAGCTAGTATAAATACATCCTACTGCCCATACCAATATTCAGGTGTTCCGTCCCCAATAACTTCACCCAATAATGGAATAATATTATCATATGTTAAAAATGTTAAAGGAACAGGAACGGTTATATGGTGCTGGTTACATAATGGAGGTTATTGCGGTCCGAGTGAAAATATTCAGAACGGAAGTGTTTACCTATATTCAGATGCTCCAGGAAATGATCTGAATTTATACGCGATAGATATATTGACATCTAATAATATAACTTCGTTCAAAGATTACACATTAAATTTCATAGGAATAGCCACATACCCACCAAATGGAGTAATGCCAACAGTAAAAACAGGAGGTATTTATAACTCTGGAAATGGAGTTTGTGGAAGTATTCCGAGCTCATTAAAATCTGAAACCGAATACTGTATACCAATAAGTATTCAAAATACTCAGACTGTAGCGATGAAGAGTGGATCTGATTTAATGATACCGTTTAATTCATTAAATTACTCGAATTACTTAGCTACAACTTTACAAAATATTTATTTATATAATAAAACTTCTGGAAGTACAGCTCCTGCATGGATTCAAGGAAACGCATCTAACGGAGCACAGTATACTAACTTAAATATGGTAAATAATGTTAGTCTTTGGGTAAAACTTCCTGAAACACTGCAAGGAACAAGTATAGACAATAATTGGGTAATAGGCGTAGGAGGTATAGGAATACAACAAACCACTTCAACAACCACAACCGCTCCGATAGGTGGCGGAGGAGGTGGGGGCGGTGGAGGAGCAGCCGCTGGTGGTGGATTACCACACCCTACCGTAATTGGAACTGAATATGGTTATTTAGTAACAAACATAGGAGTCCCTGCAACATTTACATTTGATTATTGTGGTCAGAATGTATTCAGTACATTAAACTTTATAAGTCCTGATTCTGCAGGAATTACATTAAATAATCAACCATATACATTAAACTTAAATACTCAACCGATAGAGGTATTAGGAAACACTAAATGTAGTATGCAGTTGTATAACGTTTCGTACATACCATTACAACAAACAGTTGCAATAAAGTTCTTTGAAAATAACGTACAGAGTAGCTCAAATACAACTAAACTTCAAAATAGTACTGTAAATACTAGTACAAGTACTGGAACAACTAATTTAATAAATACAACAAAAGCTTCAACAAGTAACTTCACAGTAATACAAAATTCTGGAAAGAACTTCTCAGTAACAAATACAAACTCATTCGGTTCAACATTTAATTTGAATGCTTCTTCTCCAATAACTATTTATCAAACAGGAAGTAGCTATAAGTCAGTAGATGTTGTACTTTCTTCTGAAACAGAAGCAAATGCAACTGTAAATATAAATATTCCAAAAATAAATTATACAGTACCTAAAGGATATTCTAAGTTATTAACAATATTTAACTTAACTGTAAAAAGCAACTCTAACTCATTAAAAATAAGTACAAATATGTCTTATCAGTGTAGTATTCCAGAAAGTAAGATAAAACCATATGTATTTGAGAATAACACATGGGTTCAATTAAAGAATTATTCAATAAATGCAAATCGTTGTATAATTACTGTTTACATACCAAAAGACCCAATAATAGGAATTTTTGAGAATATAACTGTACAAACTACAACAGCAACAACAACGATTAAAAATATCTTGACTACAACAACACAAAGCGGTAACGCTACAGTTACAGTAAAATCAAGCAATAACTCTAAATCAGTATTTGGAGATATTTTAGTTGTAATAACAGTAATAGTGGCTTTATCGATTATTTACTTACTTTATAAAATCTTTGAAGATAGAAAAGCTTCGAATATTAGCTCAGAAGGTATTAAAGAAATTAGAGAACAGAAACAAGATACAAAAATAGAAAAGACAGATAATGAAACATGGTTTGATGATGAAGATGAAGAAGAAACTTCTGATGAATATAATAACGACAATAATAATTTAGATGAAGAAAGTAATGATAGTATAAATAATGAAGGTATAGATAAGGAAACTATAAATAATGAAACCGCATCAGAAGATAATAACAAAATTAATGAAGAGGATGAATCTTCTTCTAAGGAATATATAAATGAAGAAACTACACAAACAGATACTGAAGAAACAACAGAGAGTAATGAATAAAGTAGTAACAATGAAACCTCTAATGAAAATAGCGACTCTTACGAAAGTAATACCAAGGAAGAAGTAAGCGAAACAAAATCTGAAACTGACTATAAAACAGACAGTGATGAAGACAGTATTTAAAAGTTATATTTTTAAAAAGTATACGGGCCCGGTGGGATTTGAACCCACGACTTAAAGGTTAAAAGCCTTCCACTCTGGCCAAGCTGAGTTACGGACCCATAATATGCGTATTATATGTTCAAAAACAAATAAAAACACTTGTTTATTTTTATTTAAGTATAATTCAACTATAAAACTATTTATTACTTTTTGAAATGAACTTTTGCGATACTTCTTCTAACACTTTATTGAATGCTAGCTTTATTGCTTCTTTCTTACTACCATATGCTCCGGCTGCACAAGGATGACCACCGCCAGTTCCATTTAGAATGTTCCCTATAGGTTCCATTAATTTTCCTAAATGAATATTTAATTCTTTATCTAGAGGTGATCGCAGCCTTGTTGAAATTGAAACTTCGTTTTCATGTACAGAATAAAAAATTGAAAAATCAGCCCCAGCATTTAAAGCAGCTTCAGCGGCAAGGTTTGCATGATGCATTGCCATGCCACTAACTACCAAATATCTACCTTTTTGTGTTATTCTTGCATTTAATAAATCAATAAGAATATTTTTTCTGGAGATAGGACTAGATAATTGTTGAGCAGAAATTGCTTCTGAGTATCTCAAACCAGAATTTTTTAAAAGTTCTGATATTTGAAGAAATGTTAATGGAGAAGAGTTTTGAAAGTTAGCACTATCTGAAACTATACCGTTAAGAAGAAGTATTGAGTCATTATTATCAAGATTTACTTTTAACTTCTTTAAAACTTCATAAATTATGCTTGATGTGGAGTTATATGCTTCATCATTAAAGATAAATTGGTTTGAGTAATAATTAGGATTAGATGGAAGTTCGTGATGATCTATAAACAAAACTTCTGCTTTGGAAGACATAATGGATTCTTTTTCTTTGCTTAGTAACTCAAATCTATTTGAATCCAATACAATAATAAACTCAACATTTTTTCTAGAAAAATTAGTTATTGTTTTATTTAATTGAAGGTTTTCTAATAATTTAGATGAGTTTTTGGTTATAAAATCAGGCGTGCTTATTTCCACATTTTTAAAAAAGTTGCTTAAAGGTATAGAAGAGCCAATACAGTCTCTGTCACCAATACTGTGAAATGTTATTAATGTATTTTTATCTTTTCTGTCTGTTATAAATTTGGCTAATTCTTCTATACTCTTTAATCTCTTCACTGTTGTCCCTGTCCAGCTTTATATATTTGAGTTAACTTCTCATTAAGCTGTTTGTCTTTGCTTTTCATTTCTGTATATTGTTTATTCATTGATTGTAAACGTATCTCGACCATTGAGTGCTTATCATCAATATCTGTTTTTGCTTTATCTTTTGAGCTTTCTATTATTACATTGCCAACTGTTAGAAATATCTTTCCTGATGACTTTTCAATTTCCTCTTTAGCACGTTCTAGTTCTATTTTTTGAGACTGCATTTGTTCTATTTGCATAGCTACGCTTCTCATTTGTTCTTGAAGAAGTTGGTAATCCTTCAATAATTTCTCTATTTCTTCCATTCCTGCTTGGTTCTGTGTTGCCATTTAATTACCTATAAAGTATTGGTAAATAAACCTATTTATATAATTCCATTAGATATTTTATATTGAAATTTAAGATAAATTTATGATTTAATGAACTGAAATGTGACCGTTTAGATTAATAATATTAAACTATTGATAAGATATGATAACATGGATAAAAAAGATAAAAATAATTATAATAAATTAACTAAAGAGGAAGAAGATGTAATCGTAAGAAAAGGCACTGAAATGCCTTTTTCAGGAGAGTATGAACACGAAAATAGAAAAGGCATTTATATTTGTAAAAGATGTAATGCTCCATTGTACAAATCAGACGATAAGTTTGATGCAAACTGCGGATGGCCAAGTTTTGATCAAGAAATAAAAGGAGCTGTTAAAAGAGTACCAGACCCAGATGGAGAAAGAACAGAGATACAGTGTGCAAACTGTGGAGCACATTTAGGACATGTATTTTTAGGAGAGAGATTTACAAAAAAGAATACAAGACACTGTGTAAACTCAATATCAATGAAGTTTATACCTGATAAAAATTGATTTTATGATTAAAAAGATTGTTTTTGGAGGAGGTTGTTTCTGGTGCACAGAAGCTGTTTTTGCAATGTTAAAAGGTGTGAAAAATACAATCCCAGGATATGCAGGAGGTAATAAGCCAAATCCAAGTTATGAAGAAGTTTGTAATGATGATACAGGACATGCAGAAGTTTTAATGATAGAGTATGAAGAAGAAAGTATTTCCTTAAATATACTTTTAGAGGTATTTTTTGAGATGCATGATCCAACATCATTAAACAAACAAGGAGCAGATACTGGTACTCAATACAGATCTGCAATATTTTACTCCGATGAACTTCAAGAAAAAGAAATTAGAGAATTTGTAGAGGAAAAACAAAACAAATTTGATAAAAAAATTGTAACTGAAATAAAAAAACTTGGAGAGTTTTATCCTGCAGAGGAGTATCATAGAAAATATTATGTAAAAAATAAAGAGCAGCCTTATTGTGATTATGTAATAACTCCAAAAGTTGAGAAAATTAAAAAAGATTTTAAGAAATTTACAAAATAAATTAAGCCAATTTAGATG
>JAJZMZ010000002.1 GCA_021848095.1 Microcaldota archaeon
ACCGAACTGTATTCATGGTGTGAGTCTGGTTGTACAAGTACATCATCAAATGCAATATTTTGGATTAATACTGGTTCTCTCAATATCGGTGCAAATTCTCATGCAATAATAAACTTAACATTTGAATCAACATCAACAGAATACGACGGCATTTTTGCTGGAGAAGCGCCACAGCTCTCATCAACTTATGGATTATACGATAACGGTGCAAAAATATTCAATAAATATCAAAACTTTGCAGGTACAACTTTATGGAGCGGAATATCTACAATAGGAGAAGCAACAATAACACAAAATAACGGTTTAGAAATAGGCGTTGTTTCTGCAGACACTGGTTTTTCAGTTATGACAAATTGGCAAGAAACTGCACCATTTGTTTACCAATCTTTAATAACTGCTCAAAATAGTGCAGGAGCAATAAACTTTCAAGAAGGTATAATAGCTGATTCATCATCTAGTACATCTATAGGTCTTGGAGGTAATTACTGCGAGTCACCTAATTGGTACCTTGCAAGAATGGATCTCCCAGGTAACTTCTACCAATTATGGAGGTGTTCTCCTGGTGTTGAAGTTGGCTCTTCAGGCGCAACAGGTTCATATCCTTATACCTCCATGGAAACATTTTCACAAAATACATTAGGAATTTCAATATCTGATAATGGATATTCAATATCAAACAGTATTGAAAACACACTTCAAAGTGGATATTTAGGTTATGATATTGTTTTCAGTTCGTCAGTAAATCCTAATGCATTATTTGTTCAATACTCAAGAGTAAGAACATATCCGCCAAATGGAGTAATGCCTACATTTACATTAAGTAGCGTAGAACCAGAAGGTTCGACTCAAGATACAGCGACAATCTATATGGACTTTTTAACAACAAGTGCACCAGTAGTTACGGGATATACAGGTTATGCACCACAACTTTACTGTTCTAGCGGATGTATGCAGAGTTCTTATGGACAGTATGACAACGGAGCAAGTGTGTTTAATTTGTATGATGTTAGCCCTACTGGATCGCAATGGAACACTTATGGAAGTGGACAAAGCATCACAACAGCTGCACCAATTGGAGATTATTTCAAAAATACAAACGCCCTAGTTACAACAGAATGTGGTGGAGGATATATAACAAAAAGTGATTTAAATTCATTAGGTAATGACGCAATAATTACATTTTGGACTTATGGTACAGGAAATGGAAATGCTTTGTTTTTCCCATCTACTTCAAATGGACAGAGTTATGGCGTAGGTATATCTACAGGCACAGGTTATGGTACAGGAATTATACCACCATCAGGAGGTACATTAACTACATGTGATTATGGAAATCCATCAAGTAATCATGATTTAGTAAATACATGGTATCAAAACCAAATAACATTTTCAGGCAATAGTATAAAATATTATATACAACAATCTTCTTCTAGCACAGGGATAGAGAGTTTTGGATCAGAAATAGGTAGTTATGAATATAATTTCAATCCATCAGGAAATTATATAAGTATAGGAAGTTTATATCCCCCTTCTGGAAATGCATATTTTTCTGGATTTATTGGTAGATATAGTCCTCCAAATGGAGTAATGCCATTAGTTTCTTTTGGAAGTTTTACTAAGTGAATAAGATGCGTGGTTTTTACATAGTCCATGGTTTTGTACAAGGCGTAGGCTATAGAGCATTTGTATCTGGAGTTGCAAAGAAACTTGGAATAAATGGTTTTGTTAGAAATGTAAGTAATGGAAGTGTAGAGATACTGGCAATTGGAGATGAGAATAAATTAAAAGATTTTGAAAAACAAATAGACATATTTTTAGGAAGAATAGAGGTAAAAAGTATTGAAAAAACTTACGATGAAAAAAATCTTTCTAAAGAATGTATGAAACATTATGATAGATTTTTAATTGAAAAGACAGTTACACATTAAACTCATCAAGCAATGATGGAACAACAACATTGTATTTTTTACCTATACTTGCTTTCAGTTGCTCTGATTTTACTTTTTCTCCGTGAACAATAAAGATATTCTTTAAGTTATTTATCTTACTTATGAAGTGAAGTAGTTGTTGCCTGTCTGCATGAGCCGAAAGATTATATCTTTCGATTATCATTTTTATATTTACCTTTTTCTTACCTATTGTAATTATCCTATTTCCTTCAAGAAGCTGTCTTCCACGAGTTCCTTCGCCTTGATAACCTACAAAAATCAATTTATTTGTAGATATGTGACCTAGATTTTCTAAGTACTTAAGAACAGGGCCTCCAGAAAGCATTCCGCTAGTGGTAACAATAATACATGGTTCAGTACTTTTCATTACTTTTTTTCTTTCCTTTATTGTTAATACATGTACAAAGTTCTTACTTTTGAATGGATCGTCATCATTCATTAAAATTCTTTTTTGTAGTTCGTCTCTACAATAAATAACATTATGTCTATGAATTTTCATTGCTTTATTTACCATACCGTCCATGTAAATTGATACAGGTGGAATTACACCTGAACGAATATAATCATCAAGAATAAGAACAACTTCTTGGGCTCTGCCTACTCCAAAGCTAGGAATTATTACCTTTGAGTTTGATTTTAATGTTTCTGCTATACTAGTTGCCATAGAAGAGAGTATTGTTTTTTCAGATGGAAACATATCGTCATCGCCACCATAAGTGCTTTCAGTAATTAATGTAACTTCACTTAAGTCTTTTGAATATCCAGGATCTAAAAGTTTTGTTGTCCTGAAGTTTACATCCCCAGTATATAGTAAACGTTCATTTCTTACTTCTAGCTCTATCATTGCACTTCCCAGTACATGGCCAGCTTCTAAGAATTTTGCGTTTATATCTTTTATAGTAAATACTTCACGATACTCCTTCAGCTTGAAGTGCTTAGGAAGTTTTGCTACTCCTTCTTTTGTAACATTATCTGGATTTGATATTTTAATATAATCATTTACTAAAATATTAACTAGTTCAAATGTAGGTTTAGTAGCGTATATACTTCCGGAAAATCCTACACTCAATGCATGAGCAAGATAACCGCAATGATCAAGATGAGCATGAGATATTATTATTGCATCTAGCTCAGCTAATTTTTCATCAGGGATTAATGGAAACTCCGGTGGTTCGGAGACCTTTACTCCACAATCAAGAAGTATCTTTGTTTCTTTAGTCTCTATCAGTATACAGCTCCTTCCCACCTCGGATGCTGCACCGTAAAACTTTATTTTCAATTATGCACCGTCGTAATCATTACTTTCTTTTTCATTTTTACCTTTAATTATTGCAATATCTGCGAGACTTATTTCCATAGGTTTTTGCTCAGGCAACTTCTCTTTCTTATGAGGCATACTTGGCCTTCTTTGTTGACCTGAAAGTTTTCTTAACTCACCATAAAGATCGTCAAGTTTCTTTTCTATATCAATAAGTTTTTTATTTGACTCTTCAATATTTTTATTTAACTCAGCAATATCAGACAAAATGAACTCTGCTTTTCTTCTAGATCTATAACTTTTAATTGCTTCTTCAAGTTCAGTATCAATTTCGTTTTTCTTTCTTATTAACTCTCTTTCTGCATCCAAGGTATACGCTTCTGTTGATATCTTGAACTCTAATCGTTCCTTCTTTCTTCTTAAATATCCAATGTTTTTAGTGTTGTTCTTTGCGGTCTCAGATAGCTTCTTTGTTGCCTCTTGTTCAGCTAATTTATAAGCTAATCTTCTTTTGAATCTTTTAATATCAAAAATTATTTGTGCTTTTTTCTTTCTTTCTTCTTCTATTGCCTTTGCTAACTCTTTTTGTTTTTCTGAAGCGCCTTCTGGCAACTTTACAGAATAATCAAATGGTACTCTTTGTTTTTGATTTTTATTTCTTTGATAATCATGTTTAGAGTTATGATCATGTACAGATTTAACACTCTGTGGAGTAGTGCTCTTTTCAGGAGCTGTCTTTTCAGACGTACTCTTTTCAGTGTTTTCTGTTTTCTCCTTTTGAGAATCAGTTTCAGGAACTTTTCCTGCTTCCGTTTTTATTTCCATTATTGTTGCATTACTTAACTTTTCGTCCAGTTAATCGCCTTATCTTTTCTTGATTAGTGTAAATTTGATGTTATCAAATATGATTTCACATAATATAATTTAAATACTTATCTAATATTTATCTTGAATTTAATACAGAGTAGTAAACATCAAGTAGCTTGTCAGTCACAGTTTTAGGATAAAAATCCTTTGCCGTTTTAACAGCTCCATTAATATATGCATCAGTATTATTTAAAGCCTTTTCTATTTTTTTAGAACATTCTATATAATCTCCAGGTTTAAACTTTTCACCGTTTTTACCATTAGAAACAAGCTCTTTTAAAGCTAGATAATCTGCACACACTACTGGCTTTCCCATAGCCATAGCTTCTAGTGCAACTATACCTTGAGTTTCAAATGTCGATGGAATACAGAATACATCTGAAGATGCATAAACTTCTGGAAGATTTTCTCTTTTTATAGCTCCTAGAAATTGGACATTATCTAAATGTAAACGTTTTGCCATTGCTTTATAATATAACTCTGCAGGTCCAGAACCAGCTATTACAAATTTTTTATCTTTATCTTTTTTCAGATGTTTTGCACTTTTTAGAAGAACCTCTATTTTTTTCTCTTTGCTTAATCTTCCAACATATAAAATTACCTTATCAGTATCTTTAATTTTTAATGACTGTCTTAACTTTGTTCCATTAGTTTTTATATTGAATAACTTAGGATCAACTGTATTTGGAATAGTATGTACATTACTTAAACCATGATTTACTAACATTTTAGATATTGTATTAGAAGGAGTTGTTGTTGCATTGCATTTTTTATAAAAGAAAACCACATAACTCCATAAATATTTTGTTGTTAATTTACGTAGCTGAGGATTTTTTGGATAGTAATCTTTTACAATTGATTTATTGTTTACCATTGTATGAAATGAACCTACAAGAGGATACTTGCCAACTTTAGAGCTCATCATACCAGCTAGGCCCATAAAGAAGGGGGTGTGTGCGTGTATTATATCAACATTTAAACTAGATAGCTTTAAAATCGAGTTATAAGGGAATAGTGCTACGTTGTACTGAGGGTAAGGCTTGAAACCTATCCCAGGATAAAAGAAGACATTTTTCATTTTAGGAGGATTTGATAAAACCTTTGAGCTAGTAAATATGTAAACTGAGTGTCCTCTCGACTCTAGTTCTTTTCTGAAGTTTATTATAGAACTAACCACACCGTCTATAGCTGGCATGTATGTGTCGGTATAAAAAGCTAAGCTAAGCTTTTCCATAAATCAATCAACGTTATATATAAATGAATAGAGCAATAGAGTTTATATTGTTATTGCTTCTCCTCCTGCTTTCTTTATTTTTTCTATTGCTTTTTTAGAGAATGCATTAGCCTTTATTGATACGGGTTTTATTAAAGAACCATCGCTCAATACCTTATAACCTTTTAGCTCTATTGAAGGTTTCTCTTCTTTGCTCTTCTCTATTTTTTCTGAAATTAAGTCTAAATTTATTGCGTCAAGTTTTGAAGCGTTCCATCGGGTAAAACCTGGTTTTCCTATTCTTTCTTTTTCGTACTTTACTATCCTTGTCCATTTGTGCTTTCTTCCTGCTTTTCCAGTACCTCCTCTACTTCCTGCTCCTCTGTTATTTTTTTTGTTTCCTGCTGCCCATGTTCTTCTGCCTAAGTTTCTTCTGTTCTTTTTTGATTTTCTTTGTACCATGAATAAAACCTTTTTATAACATTCTTTTAATTAGGTCATTTATATCTTGACCACGATATCCCAATGCGCCTCCGGTGCTATAACCTTTCTTTATACCCTCATAACCACGTTTTGGAGGATGCATCGTAATACTCTTATTGATTATATTTCTAAGATTCTTTTTTCCAGATTTTAAATCTTCCATTTCTTCTTTTGAAAGCTTTATTTCTTTTTTTGTTAATAATGCTTCTAATGTTTTCTCTTCTATTTCTCCATATGTAACGAAATCATTACATTTTTGAATCATTCCGATATTTGACTTATTTCCAAAAACTATTGCAAGATTGTTTACTCTTTTTAGATTCAATCTAATCAATGTTTCTGAGATACTTTGACGAACGCCAACTCTACCTCTTACCCTAACTATTGCTAATAATTTATTTTCTATTTTTGAGTTCATAAAAAGACCCGTAAAGTCTGTACTTTTTAAGATAAATATCAATTATTATGCTATTAAGTTATTTATTACTTTCTAATTGAGTAATAATCGCTCTTTAACACGAATATTGTATTCACAATATATTCTAGTATCAAAGTATTTAAATATTAACATACATAGTAGATTATACTAATAATTGATTTAATGAGAAATTTTAGCAAATTAATAATATTTGTTTCATTTTTTTATATACTGTCAAGTGTATATGGTTATTACAATATAACAAATATAAACACCACATTGATATTAAACTCTAATCAAAGTGGGCATGTTGTAGAGGTATTTACAGTTTATGTTAGTAATGCTTCATTAACTTCTTATCAACAAACAAAAGATGCAATAGGGATAACCCTAAGCGATTGGCAAAAAATAATTTATAATGACGGTTTAACTCAACACATTTTAGGAAGCGGACATAGCATATATAATTTTGCATTTCTGCCAGGGCCTTTGATAACTGTCCCAGGAGGTGGATACGCAACATTGACTATGAATTATTATGTTAAAAATGCTACATCTATAAAAAATATAGCACCTAGAAAATTTGAGTATACGTTAAATGATAGTGTATTTAACTTTCAAGCAGTTCAGAATGGACAAATATTACCATCAAATCTTAGGTTTAATATAATAATTCCTAAAGGTTCGCAAATTGTGACATTATATCCTTTGTCAGATTCGCCTAAACCAAACTTCATAAATAACTATACAAATGATACAATGTTTTCATGGTATACTGGAGAACCATTATCACAGTTTTCATTACAGTATGTAGTTACTGAATCACCACAAGTAGAAGTAGTTGATTACTTTAATAATTTGTATAAAAATTATACCTTTGAGATTTATTTAGTATCAGTTGTTATTTTAGTAATTCTAATAGTGTACATATATAGAAAAACATTTTCTAACTCTAAATAATATCAATTACTATTCTGAAACGTTATGCTCTGAGGAGAATATCTCATAACGAGAAAGCACTGTTTTATTTGCTTGTGGCTTTACCTTGCTTATAAGTTTCAATAATAAAGACATACTTATTTTTGTTTCCTCTAAAGAGGGTTCATCAGAATCATTTTGTTCTATGTTACGTTCTAATGCAATGAGCTTTGCTTCCCTACATAACTCAACTATTTCAGCAGGAGTAAAGCCATTTGAAGCAGATGAAAGTTTATTAAAGTCTAAGTTTTCTGCGAATAATCTTTTTGGGATTAACTTTTCAAATAACTCAGCACGTGCTTCATGTCCAGGTGGTTTAATGTATATTAGCTTTTCAATTCTTCCTGGACGTAAAACTGCAGGATCTATCTTTTCAGGACGATTAGTAGCACCTATCACTACAACGCCGTTTGTTGATTTTAACTCTTCGAATTCGCGCAAGAACTCTGATGTTATTTTTATACTTTCTTCTGTAGATTGATCTCTGTTTGGAAGTAATGAATCTATTTCATCAATAAATACAACTGAAGGCGCATTTTCCTTTGCTCTATAAAACGACTCCTTTATTGTTTTTAATGATTCTTCATAGCCTTCTTTTATTAAATCAGAGCCCAGAATTCTGAAGAATTTTATCTCGTCATAGTGGTTTTCCATTGCTTTTATTAACATTGTTTTTCCACAACCAGGAGGCCCAAAAAGAAGTACTCCGGTTATATTCTTTAAGTCATATTCTTTAACTAGGTTAGGATGTTGCAATGGTATTTTTATCGATTCGTCTAGGATTTTCTTTGCTTCTTTTAAGTTAACTACATCATTTAACAAAACATCCTTTTTCTTTTCTTCAGTTTCATGATTAAGTCTTCTTTCAAAATCTACCTTGAACTGTTCATACTCTTCAAGTTGTGATAACGTAGTTGAAGGTTTAACTAATGAAATTGTATTTAACAAATCAGATGTTTGTATCTTCAAAGGCGTGTGTGTTTTTATTGCATTCGTAGCTACTTCAGACGCTGTTTCAGAAAAAATAGTTGCTATGTCAGCACCAGAAAATCTTGAGGTCATTGAAGAAAGTTTTTGGTAATCAAGTTTTGTTGTTGAAGGGTATTTTTTTGCGTACTTCTTAAAAATCTCAACCCTTCCTTGAAGATTTGGAAGTGGCACATAAATCACTCTATCAAATCTACCCGGTCTTAAAATTGCCCTGTCTATTAAATTAGGCGTGTTTGTTGCTCCAACAACTACAACACCATCTATTTTTTGAAAGCCATCAAGCTCTGCAAGTAATGATGATAAAAGTTCTCTGCTTGCTTCACCAGTACTTTCAGAACGTTTTGCACTTATGCCATCTATTTCATCAAAGAATAAAACAGTTGGAGTATGTGAACGCGCTTCTGAGAATATTTTTGATAATGCTTTTGAACTATCTCCTGACTTTGAAGATATTATTGTAGAAGATTTTACGTAAATAAATCGTGCGCGTATTTCTTTTGATATTGCACGCATCATTAATGTTTTACCGGTACCAGGAGGTCCAAATAATAAAATACCTTTTGTTGGTTTTATGTTGTAAGCTTTTGAAATTCCTTTATGCTCAATTGGGTTTAGTATCGCTTCCATTAACTCTTTTTTTGTTTCTTCGTAATTACCTATGTCATCAAGCGATTCTTTTGTTCCAAAAGAAAGATCTTCAAATGCTTCACCAAAAGTACTTAGAAAATCTTTTTTCATAACATCTAGTACACGTACAGCGTCGATGTCATTGAACTCTAAAAAGAATAAAAATAAAGGAGCTATTATAAAACCGCTTATTATCTGTGTTGAAAGATTTAAGTTAAGTATAAAACTTAATGCTGAATAAGTAACTAATATTGCTAATGCATATAGTGTAGACTCAGTAGCCTTGTAAGGAGACCTATGTTTAACAACATAAGAACTTACTGAAAATACAACAACAAGCCAAATTACTAACTGAATAATTATGTATATTATTTGATTACTGAAAGCTAGTACAGCTAGGTATATTCCCTCAGTTATGTAAACAGATGCATCAAGGAACTTTACAACACTAGAGATTAAATTAGGTATAAACATGCTTAGTGAAGATGTTTGAAGGGATGGTGCCATTAACTGGAAAGCTGTTGATGCGCCAGACACTGATCTAAAAGAAGCTATATTGTAAACTATCGGAGCAAATGGAGTAATACCAGTTAAACCAGCAATTACTGGAATTGCAATCATAGCTATTGTTGTCCCTATTAAAGCTCTTTTTAATCCTATATACAGAATACCAAATATGAACAATGGTATTTCTACAAAATTACCTATAAATGAAAATGGCAATACAACAAGAGTATATGCAAAGATTATTGCACGATAGTGTTTAAATCCAAAGATAAGTGCTATTGTTAAGAAAAATGCATAGAACCAAGCCAGTAACGGCGCTTGATACATGAAAATAGGAAAGGTTATAAACAATAAAGCCATCAGTCCTGCCAATGGATGTAAACGTGAAAGTAAAAATGTAATTACTAACAATGGAACTAGCAGTATAATTGGATAAAATGGAAATGCTATTGCAACACTAAGTAATGCAAAAAATGACATTATAGAATCTGGAAAGTACTTGTTATTTGCAAACTCAATAATTCTTTCTTTAATGAAATAATAAGATATTGGAACATCTATCGCTTCTACTTTTTCTTTTTTTTCTTTTTTTGTCTTAACATTCTTTGAATCATTCTTGATTATAGAGTTATTTGTAGGAATAGTTTTTGTCTTTTTGGGATTTGTTCTTGAAGAAACGACAATTTTGTTAGTATTACCAGCATAGGTTATTTTGTTTGATTTTGATTTATTCATTTCAGGCATAATTTTATATTTATCTAATGCTTATATATAGTTGCTTTTATCCCGTTGTAGCTCAATGGCAGAGCGATCGGCTGTAGTCTGTTAACTTCTTGGAGTTTTCAAGGAGGATACCGATAGGTTGGGAGTTCGACTCTCCCCAACGGGAAAAATTACTTTTTACTATTCTTCCCTAGTATAGAGTATTTAACAGAATAGATACACTTGCTCTTTTTTAATGTAGAAAACATTTCTTTTGCTTGTTTTGCTTCGGAGTTTATGATTATTATTTCTACGCCCATTTCATAACTGTGATGATGAATCTCTGTTTTAATTACTTTTTGAAATTTATGTATTATATCTAAAGAATGATTCCTTTCTTTTTCTAAATAAGTAACTACAAAAATACATTCTATATTTCCAGATGCAGTATTAAGTTCCTTGTATTCGTCCATTACACTCATTATTGCTGTCCTTAAAAGTTTTGATCTGCTTTTGAAACCCAATAATGATTGAGTTTGATTTAACTTTTCAAGTGTTTTTTTATCTATTGAAAGACTAAGGATTTCCATTTAATCATAATTAATAGGAAGTTAATATTTAAAAATTAATAACTTTTATAGAAATATTTAATAATATTAAGTATAAATAGATTAAGTAAATTAAAAGTATTTTTATGAAAAAAAGTATTAAAAAACCAAATAATAAAAGATTGATAATAATATTTGGAGTAATAATTTTTGCGATTATTTTCTATTTAGGCTATGTTTATCTTTTGAATGGCTCGCAACTTTTTAGCCCTACAGCAGCAGGACTAAGTATTGCTTCTGCTTTATTCTTATCTTTTATTCTAGGTTTAGTTCACGGAGCTACTCCTGATGAACACACATGGCCAATAACATTTAGCTATGCAGTAGGAGCCATGACCACGAGGAATGGTGCAAAGGCAGGATTATTATTCTCTGCAGGATTTACATTTCAAAGAGCACTGATGTCAGAATTAGCTTTCTTAGTTTTAGCACCATTTTTAAGAGCAACATCAATTAATGGAATAATATATCTGATAGTTGGAAGTGTAATGGCAATATCTGGTTTTTATGTATTAAGAAGAGGATTATATCCACATTTACACGCTATATCTCATGCATTACATAAAACAATAGATCCTAGAGAAAAAGAGTATGAAGAAAAAGTAGTACATGAACATATGAGTATAGAAAAACTAAGTTTAGATACAGCAAGACCAATACCGCTTAAGTTAACTGTAATTCACGGATTAGTAGCTGGTTTTGGCTTTGGAGCATTTGCGATAATTTTATACACAGTAATAGCACCGATAATGCCTAATGCATACGTTGCCTGGATTCCTGGAGCTTTATTCGGAGTAGGAACTATGATTATGCAGGTTATTTTTGGAGCAGTAATAGGAAAATGGATGCGCATGAGAAGATACACAGAAAAAGAAATAACATTTATAGGCAGAGAAACTTCTGGAAATATGTTAGCTTATGGAGGAATAGCTTTTGTATTTGGAGGTTTATTCCTTTTAACATTTCCAAGTATAGCAAACTTTAGTATAGGAACAGGAATAGGAATACCAAATTTGGATTCAATAAATTTAGGATTAATATTGGTAGTTATAACTGTCATAATAGTTTCAATACCATCATATTGGTATGCATTAAAAAAAGTTAAAACATTGAGAAAACAAAAACGTTCAGGTAAAACTTCAAAGAAAAAACACTCAAAGAATTAGAACATGCTTATTTTCAAGAATTAAGAGCAAGTCTTTTAACTGCATTTTTCTTAACCGTTCTTTTTTAACCAAACCTAGTGCAAGTATAAGGCCTTTTGCATCGCTTCTTTTTATCTTTAAATTTTTAATGTTTGAACCTCTTAAAATTGTTGAGTTAAGATTAGCATTTGATAGATTTACACCTTTTAAATCTGAACCGTTTAGATAAGCCCCCGAAAGATCTGCTCCAGAAAGATCTGAACCTCTAAGAAAAGCACCCCATAAATATGAATCTGAAAAATCAACTTTCTTGAAAGAACAATATGCCATGTAAGAACCAGATAGTGCTGCTCCTTTAAACGAAGCATTAATTGCTTTGGAATAAGGCATATTAATCCCTGACATATTTGTACACTCAAAATCACTATTCAAAAAGTTTGAGTAGCCCATATTAGAACCTCCCAAATTAGCGCCTCTGAAGTTACAGTTTTTGAAGTTTGAAGAGGTTATATTGCTTCCGCCAAAATTAGAAAATGAAAAGTTTATTTTATTAAAGTTCATTTTAGAAAAATTTATACCGCTTAAATCGCAGTATGAAAGATCATTTTTTATTTTAGATAATCTAGAACTGATAAGGTACTTTGCTTTTTTATTTGAGTTACTTCTTAACTCTGCAACTACTGCATTTTTTCCTAACTCCATCCTATCTATAGTATATAAATAGAAAATATTATAAAGGTATGAAGTTAAAATCAATTATGAATAAAATAAAAGCCCTGTTTATAAAGTTTAATGCTTCTGACAAAATGAAACTTGATGGAATTTTATTAGGAAGTGATAAAAAAACCTGTCTGATTTATGTACATGGAATGAATGGAAATTTTTACAAAAGTAGTATACCTTTTGAACTTTCAAAACAAAATAACTTTTCTATTTTTTCAATAAATACTAGGGGCCATGATTTACTGTCAACAATAAGAACACAGTCAGGAAGAAAGGGAGTTCTTGCAGGAACTGGAGCGGAAGTTTTTGAGGATTCTGTAAAAGACATAAAAGGTGCAGTGAATACTATGAAAAGTTTAGGCTATAAAAATATCTTTTTAGGAGGACACAGTACTGGCTGTCAAAAAATTACCCACTATGTTTATAAAACAAAGGACAAACGTATTAAAGGAATAATTCTTTTTGCTCCAGCTGATGATTACTCAATTAAAAGGTTAGAGTTAGGAAAAGACTTTAATAATTTTCAAGAAAATATAAAAAAACTTTTAAAAAATAAAACTAATAGTAATAACCCACTACAAGAGTATGGATTTTTTACTCCGAATAGATTGAAATCAGCATATACTAAAAAAGGTAATGAAGCTATGATATACAATTATGATGGAAAATTAAGAGAGTTTTCCTCTATAAAAATACCAATATTTGCAATATTCGGATCTAAGGAAGAGTATTCAGATAGAAATGTTTTAGAGTATATGAAAATACTTGAAGAAAAAACAAAATCAAAAAACTTTAATTATAAAATTATAAAAAATGCAACTCATTCGTTTGATGGATTTGGAAATATTCTTCTAAAAAGTGTTAACGAATGGATTGTTAAAATAGGTAAGTAAATGGAATTAAAGTTAATAATAGTTGATCCGAAATATCAATTAAATGTAGGGTACATAGCAAGAATATCAAAAAACTTTGGAATTAAAAAACTTTATTTTGTAAAGCCACGTGCAAATTTAAACGGTAAAAAAGCAGTTATGTATTCTAAACATGCAAGAGAGCTTATAGAAAATGCGAAGGTTTACAATAAATTAGAGGATGCTTTAGAAGATTGTGATGTATTAATAGGAACTACAGGAATACATAGAACTAATCCAAAAATGGGCAATTTTTATACACCAGAAGAAGCGGTAAAGTACCTAAGTAAAAATTACGATAATAAAAGCACAATAGGAATAGTAATAGGACGAGATGATAAAGGTTTAACTGCAAAAGAGTTGGAACTTTGCGATATAAACATAAATATAAACGCAAATCCAGAGTACCCAATATTAAATATATCGCACTCTGTAGCTGTAATACTTTATGAGTTCAAAAAGTACTCATTTATAAGAACAAATGTCATTAGAGAAAATGTAAAAGAAGATGAAATGAATATGTTACTTTCTTCTTTTGATAAATTAATAAAAAATAAGAAAATACGTGATAAAAAAGCTGTTAGAAAGGTTTTTAGGAAGATGCTTAGAAAATCTCAATTAGATAAACACGACATACATTCTATGATCTCTGCTTTTAAATGAGCAAAAATGGCTTTAATATTAGAACAAAGAAGCTAGAATAGAGTTGTTTTGCGCTAGTAAGTTGTAAGAACTACTAAAGAAACCAACAATGTCACCAGATGGAACATATCTTATCGTTAAGAAGATGACTATTGCAAGTATGCCTGCTTTTTTGAATAAATCTTCATTTTTCTTTATATCAGATAAAAGTTTCTTTATTAAAGGCTTTAAATCTATATTTATTGAGTACTCGTGAGTTCTACCTTTTATTTTTTGATTAACAACCTTTGCTTCAAGTAATGAGTTTAAAATATGTGATACATTTGTTTGTTCTATTTTAGTCATGTTAACTATTTTGTTAACAGAAAGAGGGCCTTCTATTATTGCAGAAAGTATTTTTATTTTACTTCTGCTGCTGATTATTTCAAAGATATTGTTTTTTTCTTCTTTTGGATAGCCCATATACGAGACCAATATAATTTAGGTTAAGTAAGGTATTAAAGTGTATCGTAAGACAATATGAATTAATTACATATGAAAGTATTACATATGTTTAAATAATTTTTCTTTTAATATAAAAGTGGTGAAAAAATGCCAACATACAAAATAACAGCAAAGAAATTAGGAAAGGAATGTAGCTTTGAAGCTATAGCACCTGCAAGAGAAGAAGCAATAAAGAAAACAGCAGAACATGCAAAGGTCTGCTCAATATGCGCAGGCGTAACAGAGGAACAAGCAGCAGCTGCAGTAGAAGAAATACCTGATGCACCTCAAGCGGCACAACCAGCATAACCACCACAGCAATAAGTGCATTGTTTTGCAATTTTATTTTTTTATTTATATAATTAGATCTATTTTTTGTAAAATAACGGTTAAAGATTAATTGAAGTATTAGATTTACAAGAATAAACTGTAAAAAATTAGAAAAAGAATAATTAAAAACAAAAGAAAAAAACCAATGTTTAAATAATAATTATTTGCCTGATTTCTTTCTTTTTATTATTTTAACTTTTGAAGGGGTTAATAAGACTCTTGATTCGTCTATTTGACCAATATCTCCGTTTACCTTATCACAATAGGTTTTAAGCTTTGAGATTATGTTGTTTCTTGTTGTTGGTCTCTTGTTAAGTTCGGAAATATCAAGAAGTATTATGTTTCCTTTTGAGATTTCTTCCTGTATCAGTTCTGCGTCACTTTCGCTGCTTGCAGTTACAGGTTTAATGTACATGTCAGCAGGTTCGTGAAGAACATCAACGTCTTCCATTTCCGCAGAGTTCATATAGTCTTCTATATTTATCCCTTTGGATTGGCTACCCATTGCATTTCCTAGTTTATCAAATATTCCCATGCTATCGCCTTAGTTTATTATAATGATAATAATTAACTATTAAAGTCTTTCGGAAAGCAATGTAGCTAGAGATATACAGAGTTTTTAAATTAAAACTTTAGAAAATATGTTTAACCTACGGCTTGTTCTAGTATCTTTTTAGCTATTTCTTTGCCAAATAAACGCTCTACTTTTTGTTTTGAAGCTTCTTTTCTTAAATCAGAAACTGTTTTTATTCCTGCATTGAATAATAAACGTGCTCTTACTCTTCCTACTTGTTCTAGCCTTGTCAAGTCAAGTAACTCTTTCTTTATTCCATACTTAATCCTTACTCTTAACTCTAGTAATTTAGCTGGACCGATGTGAAGAATTCTAGAAAGCTCTATCCCAGAATAAAGTAGCCAATCAGCATTGTTTGTTTTTGAAAATAATGATCCAGGAGTTTCTTTATATTTTAACATTATTCCATTTTCCCCTGTTTCATTTATCCAATCATTAAACATTAGTGCAGTACTAAATGGTTTGTAAATGTCATAAAACTCTCCTCCAAAAGGTTCATATTGTTCAATCATATCAGAGTATTTAGGAAGTAGGTCTTCCGCTTCTTCTGTTGTTTTTGTATATGGTCTCATTTCTGAGGTATTGCAAATCATAAACAACATAGATACCTCGTCAGTTAATCTAGGCAGTGATTTGACTATCCACCTAGCTGAAACTGGATCTATGTAAAGTTCGCTTACTCTTTTGCCCAATTTTGTAGGAGTATATTTTGTATTGAGTTGTTCTATGAACTCCCAACTTTCTAATTGGTCTAAAACATCACGAACAATTGTTTTTAAACTTGAAATTCCCGCTCCAGTAAAGTTATAAAATGTCTCACTAAGAAATGAAAGAATTGAGTCCTCCATGCTTAGAAAACCAGAAGCAATAAATGAAAGTATATGTGAACGTAATGATGGCATATAACCTAAATTAGAGTTTATGGGTTCTAACTCCCCCGTTACATAATAATTAAAAAGATCTTTCGCTTCTGATTCTGTTTTGCCTAATATCAAACCTCTTCCGTATTTATCGTACTTTGGCCTACCAGCTCTTCCCAAAAGTTGAGTTGCTTCATTTATATTCATACGTGAGGCTCCTTCGCTTTGTGAAAATCTAGTTATATCCCTTATTAAAACTGTATTTGCAGGTAGATTAACACCTACTCCCAATGTTGTTGTTGAACATATGCCCTTAATATAACCGTTTCTAAAAGCTTCTTCGACTAATGATCTCTGAGTATTTACAAGACCACTATGATGAAAAGCCGCGCCAGATTTAATAACATTAGATAACTTTTCACATTGAGGTGTTGGCTTACTTAAAACATTGAGTATTTTTTTAGATAAATCTTCTAAGTACTCATTTTCTTCTTTTGTAAGTTTAGGTTTTATTACCTTAGAAAGTTTTTCGCTTCCTGCTTCTGTATTTCTTTTAGATGAATAAAAAATCAATATTTGTTTATCTCTACTTAATGTATCTTCTACTACCCTAAGTTCAGGTATTTTATTACTGCCTTTAAGGGCTTCGCTTTCCTCACCATAAAACACCTTACTTTCAACAACTATTCCTTTTTGCAAAGGAACTGGACGATACTCACTGAAAACAAGCTCTGATTTTAACCATTGAGACATTTCTTCAGCATTTCCAACTGTTGCAGATAAGTAAATTTTTTGTGCTTCTTTACACTCTCTTTGTAATCTAGTTATTAGTATTTCTAGAGTAGGACCCCTTCCTGATTCTCCCAACATGTGGAGCTCGTCTATTATTATAGCTCCGACTCTGCTTAACCAGTTTATTCCGTGGCGTATTAAGCTATCTAGTTTTTCTGTTGAGATAAATATTATATCGTATTGTTCTAGCCAGTCGTCCATCGAGTCTAGCTCGCCCATAGATACTGCTATCTTTAAGTATGGATAAAGTGCTTTGAACTCGTTGAACTTTTCACTAACTAGTGCACGCATTGGTGCTATATAGATAGCTTTCTTCCTTTCCCAAAGCGCTGTTTTGATCATAGCTATCTCAGCTATGAAGGTCTTACCGCTAGCTGTTGGAGAAGCAATCACTAAGTTTTTACTATCCAGAAGTCCCTTTTTTACCGCATCTTCTTGTGGTGGAGTGAGCTCCTTAATACCTCTAGTATTTGCAGATTCTATTAACTCCGAAGGTAACTTCCCAGAAAGATCTTTTAAAAGCATTTTATCAGTATAATGTATAAATTAAAAAATAAAAAATATATAGTATAAAGTAGGCTTAACAGTAACTTAATTAAATTCTTTTATTTTATAATATATGAAATAAATGGGCATTTTTAAAAGTAACAAAGAAAAAACCTCTAAAACAAAAGATACAATAAAAACTTCTGAGAATGTATCTTTAAAGGAAGGTTTTAGAGTAATACAAGATGACAGAGTAGTTGGAAAGCACTTAATGGCTAATTTATACAAAATAGATAAATTAATTATAAGTAATAAGGAGTTTGTTAAAAAAATACTTGAAGAAGCTCTTTCTGAAGGTAATATTGGAGTTATAGAGATAAAAATATATCCGCAAAGCACACCTAAAAGCTGTACAAGTATGTTAGGTTTATTGCAAGAAGGGCATGTTGCACTACATACATGGATAAGTTATGAATATGCAACAATTGATATTTTTATCACAGGAGGAAGTGCAGATCCTGAAAAAGCAATAATGTATGTAATTAAGAATTTTAGACCAGAAAGACATGAGATTTTTACAGCAGATAGGACTCAGAAACGAGTATAATAAAACTATTACATATTAGACACAAGTAGATATATTTTTATAAGTTAATAACAAATACATTATATCGTGCCCTGGTAGCTCAGTGGTAGAGCGCTTGTCTTGTAAACTTCTTGAAAGAAGTTTAATCAAGAACACAGGAAAACAAGAGGTCGAGGGTCCAATTCCCTCTCAGGGCTACTTTCTTTTATTTATAGTACATCTTAAATAATAATTGAGGAGTTTTTATGAAGTACAAACCAATAGTTATGATAATTAGAGATGGATGGGGATATAGGAAAGAAAAAGAGTTTAATGCTGCAGAAATAGGGGAAAATCCTTATACAAAAATGCTTATGGAAAAATATCCTAATGTTTTACTTGATGCATCTGGAGAGTCAGTTGGACTTCCAAAAGGATATATGGGTAATTCAGAAGTAGGACACATGACAATAGGCGCAGGTAAGATATTTTTTCAATCGCTTCCTAGAATAAATAAATCAATAGAAAGTGGTGAATTTTTTAAAAACCCAGCATTAGTACAAGCCGTAGAAAACTGTAAAAAAAATAAAAGTACTTTTCACATAATTGGCCTTTTACAGAAGGAGGGAGTTCATGCACATATGGACCATTGTGTTGCAATACTAGAACTTTGCAAAAGAAATAATCTTTCAGATGTTTTAGTACATTTAATATCAGACGGTAGAGATTCTCCTGTAGATCAAACATTTAAAAATGTGAAAGAACTTGAAGAAATAATTAAAAAAATGGGAGTTGGAAAAATAGCAAGTATCTCTGGAAGATATTATGCAATGGACAGAGATAAAAAATGGGAAAGAACAAAAGTTGCATGTGATTGTATTCAAGACGGAAAGACAGAGATAACATTTGATGATATTGATAAAAGCATACAAGAAAGTTATACAAAAGGAGAAACAGATGAATTTTTGAAACCAAGAAAAGCTTCTTGGTATAATGGAATTAAAAACAATGATAGTGTCGTTTTCTTTAACTTTAGAACAGACAGAACAAGACAATTAACAAGGGCATTAATAGAAGACAACTTTGAAGGTTGGGAAAGAAAATCATTAGATATTTTCTTTGTTGCTATGACTGAGTTCTATTCCCCAATGAATAGTAAAGGACATATTGCATATCCCACAGAACCCGTTGTTAATCTTTTAGGAGAAGTACTTTCAAAGAATGGAGTTAAACAATTAAGAATAAGTGAAACTGAAAAGTATGCACATGTTACCTTCTTTTTTAATGGACAGATGGAAAAAGCATACGACGGAGAAGAAAGAATTTTAGTCCCTAGTCCAAAAGTAGCTACATATGATCTTAAACCAGAGATGTCTGTTTATGAATTAGGAGATAAAATAGTTGAAGAAATTAAAAAAGAAAAGTATGATGTAATAATAACAAATCTTGTTAATGCAGATATGGTAGGCCATACTGGAGTATGGGAAGCAATTCTTAAAGCAGTAAAAGCAGTAGATGACAATGTTAAAAAAGTAACTGAAGAAACATTAAAGCAAAATGGTGTAGTTTTAATATTAGGAGACCATGGTTGTATTGAAGAAAAAACAGCTGAACTTAAAACAAGTCACACTAAAAATAAAATACCATTTATACTTGTAAGCAATGATGAAAAATTACGTACGGTTAAACTAAATGAAGGAAAGGGCTTGCAAGATGTAGCGCCAACTGTATTGAAATTACTTGAAATAAACAAACCAACAGAAATGACAGGCGAATCTCTTTTTTAACAATAAGAGTAATTTTTATTTACAAATAATGTAAAGTTTTGGTTTTTGAATATTATATTATCAGTATTTGTTGATATTGCAGTTGGGGAAGTTCCAAATGAATTAAAGATTAATTTTGGATACTTTGAAGAATTTTTAATATACCCATATGGAGAAAATGCCGAGATATTATAATATCTTAAGAATACCCAATCATTGGATATTACACTGCAGTTTTGAAGATTATATGTTTGTAGAATATTCTGATTTTGATGGAACATGTTGAAAAAACTCGAGTTAGATAAACCAATTGCATTTGGAATATTTGTTGAAATAAGTACAATTGTAGATAACATACAAATTAATGAAAATAAGTACAAAACATAAACTGAAAACTTATAATTTTTACTTGTTTTCTTTTTTGTTTTTAGTGTAGTTATGTTTATTGCAATCAGTAATGCTATTGAAGTGTATAAAAAGTATGCATACCGTGCTTGGTCAAATATACTTTCATGAAGACCTAGAATAATGAACAATAATAAGGATAAAAGTGAAAATATTATAATAATAAAATAACTTCTGTTTGAAAAATAAAAATGTTTTATTGATTGAATAGGTAGTTTTAATTTATTCTTAACATTATACTTCAGTAACTCCTTTCTTTTTGTTATTGCTAAAATTATTGCTCCTGGAATAAAGTTTACGAGAATAAATAATAATGAAATAATTGATGGTGTGCTTAATGGACTACTTTCAAGAGAAACGGCTATAGAAGAAAGATAACTGTAAAGGAAGTTACCAAAAAACACATAATTAAATAGTAGCCAAGGAAGAGTTACTAAGCCAAAACCCAAATAGCTGTACAGAATTCTTTTTTTATTTGTTTGAAAAAGAAGCATTGGCAAGAATATTAAAGCAGTATATTTAGACAGTCCAGCAAAACCTAGGAATATTCCAGAATACCATTTACCTTTTATTTGAAGACCTAAGGCAAAAAGCATGAATACTAATGAGAGTATTTCTTCACTGTTTGTAAAAAATGGAAAACTAAAAAGATATGGAAGAATTAGTAGTGACGCGATAAGTATAAACTCAATCTTCATTGATTTAGATATATAAAAAATGGAAATGAAGAGAAGAATAACCATAAAAATTAAGTAAATAATTATTGCATAATTAGTGCTAATTAAATCAATTATTGAAAATAAAATAATACTTAGAGGAGCTCTGTAAATTTCAAAATATAGTGTTTTGCTTTCTAATATTCCAAATTTTATCGAGGTTTGATTATGAGAAATTATATTTGTTAAGAAAGTTGTAAAGTTTTTTGAAATCATTGCTTTAGAGCTTAAGAAATGTGCAGTAAAATCCCAACCTACACCGTGTAAGTAGTATAATTGTGTTATTATTATACCAAACAGTATAAACAATAGACAAGAGAGAATAAATTTTTGCTTAGATTGCATAATACCTACTTTAAAAAATATCTAGTTTTTGAACAATTTTTTCTAAATCAACATCTTCATTCTTTAATAATGCTTTATCTATATCCTTTAAAGATACTTTTTCATATTTTTCTTTAATCTGATTTATTCTATTAATTAATTTTTCAAAAAATAGTTTTTTAAGTTCGCCGCTAAGTAATCTGCCTTTCTTATAATCATCATAAATGTCTTGGGCTTCTTTTTTGTCTAAGAAATAATTTTTTAAGTAAATATAAGATATGTCGATATCTGGATTTCCACCTAATTTTCTATGTTCTTCTATTGAAGATTGACCGCCGCTGAAAGCATTCATTACTTTTTTCTTTATATCTTTTTCTTCGTCTAAAATAAATATCCCATTATTTTTAGATTTAGACATTTTTTTACCATCCAATCCCGGAAGGAATAATGTATGTAAAACTGAAGGTTTTTTGTAATTAAATTTATCTGCAAGATCTCTACAAACTCTAAGATGAGAATCTTCATCTGGACCTATTGGAACTATTACATTTTTAATTCCAAATTCTTGTGGCAATAGTACATGAGCAGACTGAACAGCGGGGTAAAAATGCATACCAGCATTTTGATCAGGAGTATGTCCATAAACTGCGCGTATTTCAGATAAAGTTATACCTCTAGAAAGTTTTATTGAAAGATTATATATATTAGTATAAAACTGATCAATGATTATGTTTGTATTTTTAGGATCAAATCCATATGCAAGCATTAACCTTGCAAGCTTTATTGAATTTTTAAGTGCTTCTTCTTGTGTTTTAACCTTTAAAGACACATAACTTTCATCATCAGATATTGGAAGAAAAAGTTTTGCATTGAATTTTTGTTGAAAAAATAAGTTAGTATCAAAAACAACCATATGACCTATATGCATAGTAGAACTTGCATTAAAACCAGATACTACTGCACTTTTAACTCCTTTTTTAAGATCTGAGTAAAAATTATTGAAATCCCTATGAGAGTATATGAGATTATTATTAAAAGTGTAAAAATCAGGTAGGTCTTTTAAATCAGAAATTTTACTAGCGCCGAATGTATTAACTAGCTTTTTATTATCTTCTAACAACTCATTTTCTTTCATGAAATAATATTATGAATAACCATATAAAAGGCTTTCCTTAGTATATAGATTTAGTAATGAGATTAATGGAGGATGTTTTAATTATTAAAAATATAGAAAGAGAAGGTCCAGGATATTTTAAAGATTTACTCAAAAAATTTGGCGTTTCTTATAAAATAATAGAGTTTGGAAATGGAGAAGAGCCACCAAATCATAGAGATTATAAAGCCGTTATTGTTTTAGGTGGACCAGATAGTGCAAATGATGAAACCAAAAAGACAATTGAAGAGTTATACTTTATAAAAAATATTATTGAGGACAAAGTGCCTTATTTAGGAATTTGTTTAGGTATGCAATTACTTGTAAAAGCAACTGAAGGAAAAGTCGTAAAGGCACATGAAAAAGAGATAGGATTCAAAGTTAATGAAAATGTAAATTATTCAGTTGAAATTAAAGATGATTGTTTAGATGATCCTATTTTTGTAGATGTTGATAAATCATTTAATGTTTTTCAGTTGCATGGTGAAACTGTAGAGCCCAAAAACAACATAAAAATTTTAGGAGTTGGAAATATTGTTAAAAATCAAGCAGTAAAATTTGGAGAGAATGCGTATGGCTTCCAATTTCATGTTGAATTTGATAAAGAACTTATTGAAAGATGTGCAAGTGAAGATAATGATTTAAAGAAATTAAGTAAAGACAAATTGTTTATCGAGTATGGAGAAATAGAGATAAATTATAAAAAACTCTGTGAAGTTATTTTGAGAAATTTTCTTAAAATAGCAAAAATTATATAGATATTAAATACCAAATATAAAATAATAATTGATTATATGGCAAACCAAGGAGCAGGAGGAGGTTGTGAGTGCGGAGGCGCATGTATGTGCGGATGTTTTGGAGGTTGCGTATGCAAAGAGAATTGCATATGTGGATGTACATGCGGTGAAAGAAAAAAAGAAAGAGGAAAGGAACAGCAAGAACAAGATTCATAATGATTTTTGAGCTATTTCTTTACCAAAAATTGAGTCTATCTTAAAAACTCTTATTTTATTTTTGTGCTTTAACGTTATTTCGTAAAATGGTAAGTAAATTTCTGAAACTTTATCTAAAATAAAACAAGGAAATAATGTTTTTAGATATAATTCGATATCTTTTTGATTTAAAAATGCTTCAGTTAATTTATTTTCGATGTTTGTATCTTCGATGGAGAGTTTTGTTTTAAGATTAAAATCATAATACGTTTTTGAGTATAATTTATCATTTTTAATACTAATTAAATTTTTAGAGTTCAGTGATCTTATTGAAGGAGTAATTGTACTTGGTTTAAACTCTTGATTTTTAAATAAATCGCCCTTTTTAACAGATTTAGATAACTTTATTAGATAAAGAAGTTTTTCTTCATGGGGCGTTAATTTTTTGTACTTGACATTTGTCTTAATAACTGTAACTTTATTGGATATTTTTATTATATTTCCATTGTTTGTAAGAGGTATTTGATAAACCTCAAACTCTCTTTTTTTCTTTGTAGGTATTCGTATGTCACACATAGTTATTGGAAGATATTTTAATAATATTTCACTGATAATTTCTGTTTTTTTACCGAATAAACCAAAAATTTTATGAGAGGATTTTTCAGCAAATACTCTTGCAGTGTCTTCAGATATTTTTGGAGAAAATATTTTTGAGTCTATACTTTTTGATTTAGAGCTTTCACTTCTACCTTTTGTTTCTTTTTCTTTATCTTTATCTTGTTGTAACGGAGTTGTTTTAATTGATGACTTTTTATTTTTTAGCTCATTAATTACTGAATCAAGCTCTATGGTTGTATTAAGTTGATCCTCACTTATTTGAGGTGTAGAACCCATGTGAAAAGATGTTCTTGGTTTTACCTTAAACTTTTCCTTAAACTCTATGCCAAAAGGCATAAACTCTCCAGTAGTTAAATTAACTATTTCGTCTAGATAAGACCTATTACTAAAAAGCTGGCTTATCGCATTAAGGTCATTTTCAATAGTTAGCTTACCTATGAAACCATATGAACACTGCGATAAAACATTCTTACTTATATTGCTAGGTCGCTGTGTAGCTATTAGTAAACCTATACCTCGCTTTCTACCACGCACGCTAAGCTCTTCTATTATGTTAATATTTTGATGTACTATCTGTGGAGCAAACTTATCAGCTTCTTCTATTAAAACAAGAAAAGGTTTCCTTAGCTCTTCTTCTATTTTATAAAGAGTACTTAATGCTTTGTAAACATACTCTTGTTTTTTTACTACATCAGAAACATCTAACACCATAGGTATTGAGTTGAGTATTGATTTTCTAAATAATTCTTGTAAATCAACGTCTAAAGAAACATCAGAGTTATCTCCGCCAACAACTAAAACATAAGGAATTGATGATTTTAATGAAGCATACTCTCCCTCAGTATCAATTATACAAAAAGGTAATCTTTTATTCCCTATACCCTCGGCTAGAATACCCATTAAAAATGATTTTCCAGAGCCACTTTGACCTATTATACAACCTCTTCCAGTCATTATTGATTGTAACTGAACTGAAACATTATCCGAAATGGTCAACTCCATAATTTTTTATTTAGTAAATAAGTATATTAACTCGAGGTTTTTTGACATTTAGTAGTAATTTACAATTTTTCAAGAATAGTATAGTATAAATATCAAAAAAATCAAAGTATAATTGAATAAAATGGAGGTAAATAAACCAACGTTTGTAAAAAAAACTAGTAATAGATTACTAGAGAAAAAAGATGATGCACAACTTTTACAATGTTATCTTAATTATACTGCAGAAAATTTTAGAACAGTTTTAAGGTCAAATGGAAAAAAAAGGATCTTGGATATTGTTATAAAACATGTAGAAGATACTTATGTAGAAGACTTTGATGATTTAATTAAAATTAATAGATTAAAAAAGGACATGTTAAAAACAATTTCAAATACTGAAATCACAACTGCAGTAGCTCTAGTAAATAATGGAGTTTCTTTTAGCTGGGAGAATTTTAGATTATTTAAATCTGATCAAGATAAAAATTTCAGAGGAATATCCCCAGATTTTATTACTAATTTAATAACAGATAATAGATTAATATTGGTAGAGTATCACGCATTAGAATTAGAAAAAATAAATACAAGAGATCCTGTTAAAAAGAAAGAAAAAGTAGGCCTTAGACTTAAAAAATGGAGTGATTGCATATCTGAAAGGGGTTATTTCATGATATTTGGAGGTGATTTAAAAAGAGAAGAATTGTTAGATGCTTGTAGAGGAGAGTTGCCAAACTTTACAGATATTTATATACCCATACCTAATGAAAGTCCTACAATAAGTGTTAATGTGAAGGTACCAGATGTATTTTTAAATGATGGAAGTAAGGTTCATATAAAGCTTGAAAGAGATAAATTTCAAGAAGACAGAAGACAACTTTTAAGACAAATTAAAATATTAGAGCATGAATCTAGAAGGTTTGGACAAAAAGTTTATAGATATTTTAGTGTTTTAGACACGATTTTCAAAAATTTAAATAGAGATGGAAAGATTAATAAAATTCCAAAGGATGATTTCCTAGAGATTTTTAATAGTGAACTTGAGAAAAGTTTAGACACGCTTATTGGCTAATCCTAAATAAACATAAAAAATCAAAAGTATTTAATTTATTTGTATATAAATTAATTATAAACTTAATAGGTTAATTTTATGTCGAAAATATCTAAGATAGTAGCAAGAAAAATAATAGATTCTAGAGGAAATCCAACGGTAGAAGTAGAAACTTATGACGGAGATTTATTATTAGGAATTGCAGCGGCACCAAGCGGTGCAAGTAAGGGAAAGTTTGAGGTACAAGATTATCCGAATAATAATATAGAAGAAGGTATAACAAAGTTCAACAATGAAGTTTCGAAGAAACTTATTGGAATGGAGTTAGCAAATCAACAAAATTTTGATAAAGTACTTCATGAAATAGATATGTCAAATAATTTTAGCAATATAGGTGGAAATATTGCAATTGCTGCTTCTTTGTCTTATGCAAAAGCTTCTGCAAAGTCACAAAATCTTTGGCTTTTTGAATATATAGGAAAAAATAATCAAAACTTTAAGTTGCCTAAGCCTTTAGGAAATATTATAGGAGGAGGTAAGCACGCAATAAATGGAACTGTTATGCAAGAGTTTTTAGCAGTTTCATCTGGAAAAAATTATGAAAGCTCAGCATTTGCAAACGTTAAGGTGCATAAGAAAGTTGGAGAACTTTTAAAGGCTAAGTTTCCAGAGTTATCATTAGGATTAGGAGATGAAAAAGCATGGGTTGCTCCATTAAAAGATATGGAAGCACTACAAATGCTTTCAAATGCAATAAAAAGTGTTTCTGAAAGTACAGGAGTAGAGATAGGAATAGCAGTAGATTTAGCAGCATCTGAGTTCCATGACAACGGAAAGTACCAATATAAAGATAAATTACTTAGCACAGATGAACAGGTTGATTTTGTAGCTCAGTTAGCAAATCAGTTTAACATAAAAATACTTGAAGATCCTCTTGATGAAGAAGATTTTGGTGCATTTGCAAAACTTACTGAAAAGATAGGAAGTAAAACATTGATAATGGGAGACGATCTTTTTGTAACAAATAAGGAAAGGTTACAAAAGGGAATTTCTCTTAAATCTGGAAATGCTATATTAATAAAACCAAATCAAATTGGTACTTTATCAGATATGATAGATACAGTAATGTTAGCTAAACAAAATAATTATGAAAGTGTAATATCACACAGAAGTGGAGAAACAGAAGATACTAGCATTGCACATTTAGCAGTAGGTTTGGGAATTGGATATATAAAAACAGGCACAGTGGGTGGAGAAAGAACTGCAAAACACAATGAATTAATAAGAATAGAACAAAAATTAAAAAAATAAACTATTCTTTAATCATTTAATTTTTTTGCATGATTAATTAAGGCTTACAAAAACTCTTCTATTTTCTTTTTTGTACGTTCATCAGTTAGAACTCCATTCTCATCTATTTTTTCATGTATCATAGGTATGATTACTTCAGGCTTATTTATAGGATGCATGTTTAAGAAAACAAATACTTGTCTTAGGTGATATTGTGCTCTTGCACCACCAATATTACCGCCTGAGCCAGACATCATACCAACTATCTTGCCATCGAATGAGTTATCGCCATAAGGTCTTGATGCCCAATCAATTGCATTCTTAAGACCTCCAGGTATTGAGTAATTATACTCTGGGGTAGATATCAAAATAGCATCTGCTTCTTTTATTTTTGCTTTGAATGTTTTAACAGATTCTGGAACCTGTGACTCTAAATCTTGATTGAAGATAGGTATTTGAGAAATATCTGCAACTTCTATCTCTGCATTATCAAGTTTTACTGAGAGTGCATAATTCATTAATGCCTTATTAAATGAGTCTTTTCTTAAGCTCCCAACTATTCCTAAAATTTTTATTTTTTTGTTCATAAATATCATATTATATATAGGACAACATATATTTAATACTTTTCTTAAATAAAATATTTAATAGTAAAAATAATTAAAATATAAAAAGGTTATTTTTTAGGAACGTGTTTTTTAAGTGTTTTTTGGAAGTTTTGTTTTAATACTGTTTTTACAATATCGTACTCGACTCCTCGTATAGTATAATAACGTTCAGCTGTAGTCAAATTAAAGTTTGGTTCAGCTGTACCTTTTATCTTAAGCTTCTTTTTAACTTCAAGAAGATTCTTTTTTGTACTTCCAGAAAGGATTACAGTAGATTTTAAAGCAGGAATATCCTCAATTACTATTGTTGCACCATCAAACCAGTATATTGATTTATTAATTTCTAAATAGTCATAATCATTTTTAGGCATGGTTGCAAGAATCATTTTTGTTGCTTGTAGAAAATCATCAACATTCAATAAACTATGATCCTTTTGTTTCCCTTCGAAGTCACTTTCTTCTATTTCTATAGTAGAAACTCCATTCTTAAAGTTTACAGTTAACCAGGAACTTCCTTTGAATGCTCCAGAGTTCTTGTTTTGGAATTTTTCAGATTGATCTATCTTAAATCTTATTTGTTTCTCTAATGTGCTCCCTATAAATCTGGCCTTAGCTAACTTCAGATTTTTAAGAAGTTCTTCTTTTTCTACATTTTTAATCCTAAGGTGAGAAGGTGTCATTTTATCAACGTGAATTAGATATTCTAAATATTAAGTAAGTTAATGGAAAGCTAAATATCCATACAAAAAATCTTGCTTCTAATCCAAATAAGATAATATTCCAAAAGAATGGAAGCATTGATACAAAAAATATTATAGCCACTACAACGTTAGCGAGAACTAATTGTATATAATGATTTAATCTGGAGATTGCTTTTTGCTTAATAACAATAAATGTAAGTACAGCAAGTGTGAGCATTATTGCGCCCATATCAAATGCAAATAATGATGAAATAGTATCCAATAGTGCATAAGAAATGGAGGATTTCATTATGTTAAATAAATAAGGTTCTAAAGTTACGAAAAATAAAAGTAGTAGGTTTAGGAAAACTATCGATCGTGTACTAAACCTAATTCTGGATATTATTGCAGTGTATCTAAACCACACAAATACTAAAATAAAGAAACCGAAACCATAACTGAGTAAATTACTAAATAATTGTGAAGAGTTAGTAATAGCATTAGAAGCGAGAAGAACAGCGCCTATAGATAAAGCAAGACCAAAGATAAGGTCAGTTAATGACTCTATCCTTTCATCTATTTTATGATAATAGGCACTTTCTTTTGTCATCTATTATCGCCACTTCCGCTTATTACTCCACGTTCCTTTCTGCTTTTTAATTTTTTAATATTTTCATCTGCAGCTTGGCCTAAATCTATTCCAAACTCATTTGATAATTGTGATAAGTACCAAAGTACATCGCCAATCTCTCCTTTCAAATCTTCTATATCAGGTGTTTTTTTATCTCTAGCTATCTTCTTAATTTTATTTAGAAGTTCACCAACCTCCCCTGCTAATCCTAACGCAGGATAGTAGAAACCTCCTTCCATATTATTTGGATAGATTGCTGTTTCTTTTGTATTTTTCTGGTATTCTGTAAAGTCCATTATATCACACTTTAAATTAAACATTAATTACTAAATGTCTTTAGTAAAGGCCTTTGCACGCGAGTCATAGGCCTTCATTATATCATCTAAAAAGATATTTCCTAAGTATCTGCCATCTTTTTCAACAGGTAGTGTTAATGAGTTTGTTTTTGCCATGAAGTTTAATGCTTTTGCAATACTATCTGAAGGGTCTAATGATTTTCTGCTCCTGTCTACCCATAAGTTAGAGTTAGGCATTCCATTCTTAGCTAGCTCTGAAGCAGTTATACTCCCCAAATAGACGCCCTTTTCAACTATTGGCAATGCACTAACATTTAATGAACGCATTAATGCTAATACCTTCTTTTGAGATGTTTTTCTGTTAATTGAGATATCTCTTAACGAAATTGTTCCAACCTCCATTGATAGCATAATTGGCTTTTTATACTCATTTAAGTGAACTGGAGAGAACTCCCTAGATAGAACCTGTGATCTGTAAATAGTCTTGTTTCCAGAAGCTAGATATGAGAATGAAACTGCTAGCATCGCAGCTGGAAGTAGTTGTAAGCTACCGGTCATTTCTATGACCATAAGAAGTACTGATATAGGTACCTTTCCTGCGGCGCCGAAGAAGGCCAGCATACCGACTATAACCAGTGGCGCTACCGAGGGGAATAATGTTGGAAGTGCGAAGTGGAGAATCATAGCGTATACGAAACCTAGTGAAGCTCCTACGAAGATACCCGGAGCGTATACTCCTCCGCTTCCTCCCGAGCCTATTGTGAATGAGGTAGCTATTATCTTAGCTATTGGGAGCATGACTAGTATAAGTATTAATGGAAGTCCAAATGTAGGAATTGCTAGTGCGTTGTTGTTTATTAGAAGTTGTATCCAGCCATAACCAACTGCCATGACCTCTGGGAAGAATATTGCTATCACTCCTGCTACCGCAGCGCCTATCATTGGCTTGTAGTAGTTGCTTATCTTTAGCTTTTTGAAGCCGTCGTGAACCTTGTAGAAGAACCATATGTAAAATACAGCTAGTAAACCTGCTATTAAACCTAGTATTGCGTAGAAAGGTAATCTTAATGGATTGAAGGTGTTTGTTATGAAGCCGAAGATTGGCGTAAAACCAACTAATGAACCGAAGATTGAGTAACCTATTGCACTAGCGACTATTGCTGGAAAGATTGCTCGTGTTTCGAAGTCCCTTTTGTAAGGAACCTCTATTGAAAATATAGCACCACCTATTGGAGCTTTGAATATAGTCCCTATTCCAGAACCTATTCCAACTACAACAGCTGTTCTTCTATCAGCATCACTTAATCTAAAAAAGTCAACAAGATATGAACCTATACCTGCAGCTATCTGCGCAGTAGGACCTTCTCTTCCTGCACTCCCTCCAGAACCTATTGTTATTGCTGAAGCTATTGTTTTTATTATAGGAACTCGTGGTTTAATCTTTCCATCTTTATTATGAAAGGCATTTACTGCAGCATCGGTTCCGTGACCCTCTGCTTCTGGTGCAAATTTATAAACTAAGAAACCAGAAATTGCTCCACCTATGATTAGTACTAATGGTATTAATAGATAGTTAGCTACTGAAAATGTATAATTTGTAGGAGTTGTTGTT
>JAJZMZ010000004.1 GCA_021848095.1 Microcaldota archaeon
GGAGGATGGACTCCAGCTATCTATATCGGTACTAATGGTGTTGTTCTAGCCAGTATGTTTTGGCATGGGTCTACTACTGATCAAATAATCTCTCCAACTACTTATAACGATGGCGAGTGGCACTATCTTGTTGATACTTACTCGAATGGCGTTGAAACATTATATATTGACGGGAAGAAAATAGGTACTGATTCAAATTCAGAATCGAGCTATAGCAGTACTTACTATTACTACTTAGGTTCTGGCTACTCTGGAGGATGGCCTGACTCCTCCGGCTCTTGGTTTTACTTCAATGGAGATCTAGCTAATGCACAAATATACAATACTCAATTATCACAGCAACAAGTAGACGAACTATACACTGCGGGTTTAAGCTCAGCTCCAATAACCTTTTCAGGATTAGTTGGTTGGTATCCTTTAAATGGAAACTTGCATAACTTAGTTGACACTCAGCCATTTGGTTATCCTAATAATGTTGTTTATTCATCAATAAATGGCTCTGTAATAACTCCTCAAAATCAAAATCTTAACTCAGTTAAAATTCCCGGTGTATTCTGTACAAATTCATTTTCTTGTCATGACTCTAGCTCAAGCGGTGTTTATTTAGGTTCATCTCCATTAGAAAGTGGATCACAATTTCAAGTTGCACACTTTAATTATAACTCTATCATAACATCAAATGTTCCATTGTCTGGTAACTTTGGTTTATCAATGTGGATTCTTCCAGGGAAATCTTCAGCTGAAGAGTATCCATTGAGTTTCTCAGGTGTTAATGGAATTACAGTAACTTCTTCAGGAACTAAATTCACTCTTACTGATGGTACTAATACACTTTCTTCATCAACAATAACACCTATGGATTGGTATTTTGTCGCAGTAAGTAAAAATGGAAACTCTTACACCTTATACTTAAATAATTCGGCAGGAAGTACTTCAAGTATGGCAAACATCGCGATAACAAATCTTACTTTGGGTTCTTTACTTGACTTAAGTGATGGTTTTAATGGCTCAATTTCAAATGTTCAATTATACTCAAATCCTTTATCCTCTTCTGAAGTTCAAAACCTTTATAATGAGGGTATTTACGGATCTACGCTCACATCAAATGTTGTTGCATGGTATCCTTTAAACGGAAACTGTTATAACTACACTTACGATAATCACAACTGTTATTTATCTAGGAACATAACCTACTCTTACATGTATGGAAATTACAGCGCTCCAAATTATCCTATACAAACGGTAGAAAACGGCTATCAAGCTCTAGGTTACGGTACAGTTCCATCTTAATCAGTTTGCGGTAATTTACTAAATCTAATGTTAAGATATATTTTTTAATTAATAGTGTTTATTTTATTCGATATAAATGTTGCCTGATTGGTTATCTATAAAACCAGCTTCTACTGCGAAGTACTCTGAAATAAAAGAAACAATCTCAAAAAGAGGTTTACATACTGTATGTAGTGATGCTCACTGTCCAAACGCATCTGAGTGTTGGAGTTCTGGTACTGCAACCTTTATGGTCTTAGGTGGTTTATGTACTCGTGGTTGTAGATTCTGTGCAGTAACAAAAAGTGCAATAGGAGAAAAACCAAATCCACTTGAACCTAATCTTCTTGCAAAAACAATAAAGGAATGGGGTTTGGATTATGTTGTTATAACATCTGTTTGTAGAGACGATCTTCCAGATCAAGGCTCTTCACATTTTGCAAGTTGTGTAACTGAAATTAAAAAGGAAAATCCCAAAACAATCGTTGAGGTTTTAATTCCAGATTTTTCTGGAGATATTTCATTATTAAAAAATATAACTGATTCAAAACCTGATGTGATTGGAAACAATTTAGAAACTGTTCGTAGTTTATCTCCTAGAATAAGAGATAGGAGAGCAAATTATGATCAAACTCTTTCATTATTAAAAAATGTTAAAAAATTAGATAGTAAAATTTATACTAAATCTGCAATAATGCTCGGTATGGGAGAAACCCAATTTGAGGTAATGGAAACCATGAGTGATTTGAGAAATAACGATGTAGATTTCTTTGCCATGGGACAGTATCTCAGACCGTCTAAACTTCACGCTGAAGTAAAAGAATATATCACTCCAGAACAGTTCAATCATTATAAAAAAATAGCAGAAGAAAAAGGTTTCTTATTTGTTGCATCTGGTCCTCTTGTAAGAAGTTCCTACAAAGCAGGAGAGTTTTTCTTTAAACGCATGAAAAACTCCAACTATCTGTAAAAGTTCCACTCTTTACTTTTGTATTTTTCAATTAACTCCTTAACCAGTAAGTTTTCATTTTCCGTTAACTTTCCAAAAACCACTTCTTTACCTTCTGTAAAGGAATTCAGTAGTTCTTTGTATAAAGAATCAAATGTAATCTCTGGATTTTGGTTTTTTACTGAGGTTACTCGTTCTTCAACACTTGCTATCATCTTATCTGATATTTTTTCCTTACTTACATTTAATACTGAAAACATTTTTTTAATATTTATATTAAAAAGTATAGTTCCGTGTTGAAGAAGTACTTTATTCTTTCTAGATTGTGCACTTCCTGATATTTTTTTATTTCCTACTACTATGTCATTAATCGGAGCAAAAGAAGCACAAATACCGAGTCTGTTTAGGCCTTTGACTAAATAACCACAAATTTCTTTATAACTCTCGCGTATTCCTTTTGGGAAAAATTCTTCACTTCCAATAATACTGTATGTTAACTCTCCTTCTGAATCATGAAATACTGCGCCTCCCCCTGTTATTCTTCTTAAATACTGTACATTTAAATTATCACAATTTTTTATATTTACTTCTTCTTCCATGCTTTGAAATCTACCTATTGAAACTGCACTAGGATTCCATTTATAAAAACGTATTGTAGGCTCTGAAGTTTTATTTGAGATACCTTCAGATATGGCTTCATCAATGGCCATGTTTTCATAACATGAAAAACTCTTTAATTCTAAAACTCTCCAAATCATTCACTCATCTCAATGATAGCAGTAGTTATGGAATCAGAATCAATTCCTATTAACTCTATACTATTTTTTTCTAGACATTCATCTATTCTTTTTTTAATATCCTCTTTTTTAATTGTACAGTTAACTAATTCCGTTTCTATTGACTCTAATCCTTCAGCTGGGTAAATAAAAAAATCTCCCAAAATTTTTATATCATTTATTTTATCAGAAAACTCCAACTTAATCTCAAAAAGTTTACCATTTTTAATTTTATATTTTTTAATTTTATACATATGTTTGATAAGTACTCACAACATTATTTAACTTTTTACTTGTAAATATTACTGTGATATAATGATGCCTAATATGGACCCTAGAATGCTAAAAAGAATGATGGATAGTATGGGTATTAAAAATACAGAAATAGACACAATTAGAGTTATTTTAGAATGTCCAGATAAAGATATAATTATAGAAGGTCCTAATGTTTCAATAATAGAAGCACAAGGAACTAAAACATATCAAATTACTGGTGGAGACATTTCGGAAAAGGACAAATCAAAAGTAGAGATAAATGAAGATGATATTAAATTCTTAGAAGAACAAACAGGAGTTCTAAACAAAGACAAAATTAAAAAAGCAATAGAAGACTCAAATGGAGATATGGCGCAAGCAATACTACTCTTAAAAAACGATGAAAATAAAGACAATGCTGGATAATTTAATTATTGGCCATCTATTCTGTAAATATGTATAGAAGGTATTTTACCTATTTTTATTACTTCACTGCCTTCAGCTAATCCTGCTTTTATAACAACACTTACTGATTCATTTCCAACTATATTTCCTGTGTATAAATAAACATCTTTTAACATTTCTACTGCTTTTGATGGTTCTACTAACTCTCCTTTGTAAAAGCCTGCGTATTTATCTAAATCAATAACTCTTCCAGTTTTTTTATCCTTGTATACTTTACCAATTATCTCTTTATCACACATAGCAATAATGTCTCCATTATCTGATCTGTGTTTTTTAAAGTAAATCATTTAATCATCCATACCTGTAAAACATAATTAAAGTAGAGAAGTATAACAAGCCATACCACAACAACCATAATCCTCCGAATGTGTTGTTTATTAATATTGCAAAAATACTAAATATAAAAAGCATAGCAGAAAATACTATCTCAAATACTGAGTTTCTTAACGCATAAATGATCTTTCCATATTTGTCTTCTTTTGAGTGTCTGTCCCATATTACTGTGTACTTCTTTCTAAATATTGCAGAAAATGCCGCTTTTGCTCTTACAAAAGACAAAGCAAAGTTTAATAAGAAAATCATGAAACCTTTTTTTATAGAGTCAAAATATATTTTTGTTATAATTATTGGGGCAATTATGGAAACAAAAAGAGCTCCCATTCCTAATAACTCTAAATCAAAACTCATATATTGAGATGTAAGTATATTAGAAAAATTTATTTGTGCAACAGGCAACTGTGAAAATACAATCATTATTGATATTACCGTAAATAACACCAACATTACTGAGATGTAATTTAATCCAAATCCGTGTGTCATATAGTCTACATTTGACAAAGGTGAAAGTGCTTTTTTAGTATTATGTCTTGTTCTTTTTATGAAGTATCCTAAAAATTGAGTGTCTCCATAATTATATCTCCATTGTTGTTTTACTAGTTCTGTAAAGCTTTCAATAGGTTTTCCCAACGCGTAAACTTTAGGTATATATAAACTTTTGAATCCGTGAATATCTGACTCAAAACTAAAGAATGTATCCTCTATTACATACTCTGGAAATCCACCTATTTTTTTAAGTGAATCTACTCTTATTAAACCACAAGAACCTGCAAATATTGCCGTATTATTTAGTGCCCTTGAAGGTTGTATGAACTTAAAGAAGAAAGCATCAAACAAATCTATAGTATCTGAAAAGAACGTATGCTTTTTGTATCTTTTTTCTGTTTGTATGTATGCTAATTTACTATCTTGAAAATAAGGTAACAACTCAAGTAAAAACTTCTTGTTTGTTAAATATTCATCATAATCAAATATTGCTAAGTATTCTTCTTTTAAGCTACTTAATAAATTATTTAAGGCTCCGGCCTTGTAACCTTTTCTGTCTGTTCTATGTATATACTTGTAATTATACTTCATAGACGCTTTTTTTATTGCAGAAGCCTTTTTCATATCTGTAGAGTCGTCTAACATGTAAAAATTAATTCTGTCTTTTGGATACTCTAACTCTAAAAGTTTCTCCATATTCTTTTCTACTTCTTCAGGATTTTCATTGAATACTGCAACAGCAACTGCCATTTTAGGCAATGTTTTTACAGGTTTTAATGTTTCTCCTATTTTTTTAAGATATTCATCGTATAAATATGATCTATAATAAGAATAAGCCGTAAATGTATTGAAAAGTCCAGCTATTATTGATAGTATTAAATAAGAAAATGCAAGAAAGTAGCTATATGCATTGTTTGCATTGTAAATAAGATATATTGAAAATCCAAATCCAAAAACTGTTAATGCAGCAAAAACTACCACTGCAAATAATCTTCCAAATACCTCTCCTTTGCCCTTTTTTTCCATAAAAGTCTTCCAGCATTATAACTTAAATTATACTCTTATTTAAATGTGAAGATATATATTAATAAAGTTATTTAAAATAAACATTGCCGGGGTGGCGGAATCCGGTAACGCGCCGGTCTCGAGATTTACATCTCAAGAGCTGATTTGATGATGCAAACAAGGCAACCGGTTTCCTTTGGAATTTAGGGTTCAAATCCCTACCCCGGCGCACTTCGTACAATCTTTTATTTAAAATATTCACTTAAAAAGAGCTTCGATCTCTTCCTTCTTGCCTGAGAACGCTTTTGTTATAGGCTCCATTATTTTTACTAAACTAGTTGCAACTGCATTCTTTAAATCTGCAGGGTGTAACTTCTTAGCTACAAATGTACTTTCTAAAGAATTGTAATCATCAAACTCTAAAGTACCTCCATACTTTTCAGGACGTTCAATTTTTAATGTGCCTAATGTTGGAATTATTATATACTTACATAAACCAAGTACTGGATTTTCAGTAACTACTCCTTCCGGACACCATCCTCCACTAACTATTTTTTTAACTTCTTTTTCATCTGAAAGTATTGGTATTGATGAACCTGGTTTTGATTTGCTCATCTTCATAGCTGTAACAATTTCCTCTTTATCTGCAGTTTCATGTACCTTTGGAGGTTCAAGAAGTGATTGAATCAAATGTGTGTGTAAAAGTGCTAAAGGTTTCTTATCATTCAACTCTTTGAAAGCTTCTCTAGCCAGCATATGTACCTTTCTTTGATCCATTCCTGCATGGGCAAGATCAGCACCAAATGCCTTTATGTCAGCTACTTGCATTATCGGGTAAATATACTGCGACACATACAATGTATCTTTCTCGCTTCTTCCTTGGATTATTAATGTACGGGTAGCCCTAGCCATTGTTGTTTTAGTAGCTATTTTCATAACTTCTTTCCAGTAATCATTGTTGTTATTGTACAAATCAGAACCTAATGTGACCTTAGCAGAAGGACATGCAACAGAAAAAAGCTTTTTATAAAACTCACTAGCCTTCTTTATTCTTTCCCAGTCTCCTCCTAGCTTTTGATTTGCAACCGTGTGCCAATCTGCTAGTAGTATATTAGTCTGAAAGCCTATCTTAGCAAGATCATTAATCTTTTTCCCAGCACATAAAATATGTCCTATATGCGGCATACCACTTATCTCTAATCCAATATAATGAACAGGTTTAGTTTTTGTTTCAAGAATCTCTTTTAAATCCTGTTCAGTAACTATCTCTTCAGTAGGTTGAGACTTAATTATTGCTAATTTACTTTCAATATCCATACTACTCAGTATCTTATGTATGACATTTATTATAAGCTTTTTCTACAGCAAAACCAATCTCAAGGTTTATTAAATCTTATCCCTTTTTAATATAATTGGAAATACATCTCATATGGGCTTTTTCGGAAGTTGATTTCGGATGAAAATAATAATTAATTCTAATAAATACATAAGACTTTTAGTTTCTATACATAATTTATTTGGTCCTGAAGACTCTATGGCTAAAAAGATGCTAAACGAATCAGAACTTTTCGGAAAAGAATTTCATTTGACTGCACAAATTTATACTGATATTAAAACCAATATAAAAAAGTCAGGTCAAAATAAATTTTGGACATTGTTTTTAGACAAAAATATGCCTAAAACTAAGCAGAAATATCCAAATCTAATAAAAAAATTAAATCAATTAATTAAATTAAATAATAAAAACAAAACGTCTAAAGAAATCTCAAATCAAATTATAAAAAACTTTAAAAAACATGAAACAAAGATTAATTACTTGTTAAATAATATCTTCCTGTTTAACTTGCCTGAAGAAGTAAATTTAATTGTAGATTATGACATTACAACATCATTTACTGGTTCTTCATTATCCTATGATCCTGTAATAATATCTGTTCAAATGCCAGAATATGCAAATAAAATAATGACAATTTCTTTACACGAAATACTCCATTCTCTTATAAATAAAAATAAAACAATACCTGAAGATAAATATCGTTTTGAAGAAGCACTTTTAGATTATTTTGCACCAAGGGGCATAATTGATGAAAAACTTAATTTAATAAATAATTTTAACATTAAAGAACGATTTGAGCAAATTATATTTAATAGACCCTATGTTAAGGAAGAAGCACAAAAACTTCTTCCAATTATCAAAAATTATTATAAAGTGTCAGAAAAAACTAATATTTGGAAATTTTTAAAAAAATCAGGATATAAATTTATAAATTTATAGACTTAAAAGAGCATAATCTAAAGTTTAATTGCCAATTTCTCAAATTTTTTAAATATAACTAGAACTTCTAAATGTAATATTTATGTTCTGTATTATCTGCAAATCTTTTTATGTTTTTGTTTGTATATATTAAAAAGGCGACTTTAATGGCTAATAAAGAATTTGTTTCTCAAGACGACGAAGAGTTACTTAAGTTTATTGAATCTGCAAAACCTAAAATATATGTTGTAGGCGCAGGAGGTTCCGGTTCTAATACAGTGAATCGTATTTCTGAAATAAACATAGAGGGAATAAATTTAATAGCTATGAATACAGACGCATCACACTTAGCTAAGATAAAGTCAAACAGAAAAGTTTTAATCGGTAAAAAAATAACAAGAGGTTTAGGCGCAGGAAGTGATCCTAAATTAGGAGAAGAATCTGCAATAGAAAGCAAAGATGAGATTAAACATGTATTAAATGACGCTCAATTAGTTTTCATAACTGGAGGTATGGGTGGTGGAACAGGAACAGGTTCTGCTCCAATAATTGCACATGAATCAAAAGAAGCTGGTGCATTAACAGTTGCAATAGTTACACTTCCATTTTCAAGCGAAGGTAAAACACGTTTGAGAAATGCACTTGAGGGTTTGTCTAGGTTAAAAAGGGTTACTGATACAACGATAATAATACCTAATGATAAGTTACTTTCAGTAGCTCCTGATCTTCCATTAAATATGGCCTTTAGAATAAGCGATGAAATATTGGCTAATGCTACAAAAGGAATTATAGAGATGGTAACTAAACCAGGTATGGTCAATCTTGATTTTGCTGACTTAAGAAGTGTATTAAAAGACTCAGGTTATGCAGTAATAGGAATAGGAGAAGCCAACTCAACACAAACAAATGACAGAGCTTCAGTAGCGATAAATAACACTTTAAGTAGCCCTCTTTTAGATGTTGATCTCTCAACAGCAAAGAAGGCACTTGTTAATATAATCGGAGGAGAAGATTTGACATTAAGAGAAGCAGAAAAGATATTCCAAGAAGTTGCAGCACGTATAAGTGAAGATGCAATGATGAAGTGGGGAGCAAGAATCGATCCTACAATGCAAAAGAGCGCAATAAAGATAATGGTTGTTTTAGGCGGAGTAGAGTTTGCAGATTACTCCGATGTTGGAATAAAGAAAAAACTGGAAGATTCAAAGAATGTAGATTTGGATAAAATATTTGAAGAGTAATTAATAACTGAAAAATATTTATTATATACTACTAATTCAATTAATGATAAAATCTATTCTTAAAAACCTTAGAAAAAATTATAAAAACATTTACTTATCAAAAATTTGGGTTTTTACAGTATTTTTATCTATCGAGGTTTTTTTGGTCCTATGGTATAAGTATTAATATATGTTCCACTGCTTGATAACTCTGTTACTGATGCTCCACCGCTAGTAGCAACCCAAACATTTCCATTAGGAGCTATCTGTAGGCTATTAATTAAACCAGTACCTTGTGTTTGATATACTCCAACAATATTGCCCTTGTTAGTTAATTCAGTAACTGTATCTGTACCGTAATTTCCAATCCATACACTATTATTCAATCCAATTGCTACTAAAAGTGGATAACTCCCTACAGAATATGTATTTATATTCGCACCATTATTAGAAATTTCACTTACTGTATTACTTCCATAATTAGCAACCCAAATATTTTCATTTGAATCTACTGCAATACTTTCTGGATTATTTCCTGTATAATATGTATTTAAAATACTTCCAGTATTAGATAACTCAGTAACGCTGTTACTTTCATAATTAGCAACCCAAATATTTTGATTTGGATCTATTGCTATTCCTATGGGCCCATTTCCTACGGGATAAGTACCTATTGTTGTTCCGATATTAGAAAATTCGCTTACTGTATTACTTTCATAATTAGCAACCCAAATATTTCCATTTGCATCTATTGCTAATGCATCTGGATAATTTCCTGTATTAAATGTTCCTAAAGTAACTCCATTACTTGAAATTTCTGAGATTACATTATATAAACCTCCAGCAACCCAAACATTTCCATTTGCATTTACTGCTACTGCAATAGCACCTGTAGATATTAAATAATTATTAATATCTCTGCCAAAATATGATACCTGTTCTAATAAAGGACCATATACCCAACCATTTGGATTAGTGAACCACATATTTCCTATTGTTCCTACTTGTTTAACTGAACCAGTAAATGTGCCTACTTCTCCAAGATTTCCTGATTGTCCATTTTGTTCGTATTGAATCCATAAACTTCCTTTAACTGATGAACCTAAATTATCAGAATACGATGGACATTCAAATGTAAGATTAACTTGACCTCCTTCTGGAACTTTATTGATTCCTCCAACACTATATAAAACGCCATTTGGAGAACTATCGCTAGAGCATTCAAGTCCTGTAATGGTCATGGCACTACCTGTATTTTGCATAAAATTAATCATTACTGCACCTGTATTATAAATCAACGGATTTGCACATGCATATCCTGGTGCTGCTATACAAGATGTACTTAAAAAAGAACTTCCATTGAAGACTCCAAGTTCAAAAAGAACAACAAGAGCAATCGCAACAATAAGTATAGACCATCCGTAAGTCATCAAGTACTCCATCGCACTTTGTGCCCTAGGTTCCCGTTTTCTTCCCCGTCTTTTTTTCATATTTAATACTTTAAATACAAACATTTATATCATTACTGTAATTCTAAATTTTATGTGTTTTTAAATTTTTATTATTTTTAATCTCTAATTGCTAGCCTTCAAGCAAAACATTATTAAACTCTTTTATAACAAATAACTTTATGGCCAGTTTAAGTTTTAAACATAAAGGACATGGATTTCAAAAACATGGTTTTCAAAGAAAAAGAAATCCGAACACTTTGATAATTGTAGCAATTATAATAATAGCAGTAGCTGTTGTTGTTCTATTATCTTTAGGTGGTGTGAATAGGATTTCACAATCACAAACATTTGTACTTAAACAAGGTTCTACATTACAATTTACTCTACCTTCGTATCAAAGTACATTTTCTATTTATCTAAATAACGCAACAACTTCATTGGCTGGAATTTTAGTATCACAATCTCCTGTTCTTTCCAGTACTATTGTATCATTTTTGATAAATAACGGTTCTACATTAAACATAAGCACTGAGGGATTATCAACAGCAAACTTACAAATAAAATTATTATCTTCAAATGCAACTTATGCTAAATTACAGTTAACTCCTGTACCATCAGGTCTTACAATACCAACAAGCAACTTTGCAGTAAACGCACAACCTTCATCAATTCCTCAAAATACGTTAAGTAATTCTCAAAGTACTGTATCTACTACAATAATAACAACTACACAAGCAACAACTACCACTTCTTCAAGTAATTCTCAACAAAGTTCATCTTCAACTACAACAGTTCAGTCGATACCTCAATCAGTAATCACAGAAGCTGGAAATACTTATATTGGAACATTAGTTTCAAATCTAAATACTCTTTATGCAGAAGTAGCTCAATGTACACCTTCATTATACAATCAAACATTAATTTCACAAGCGCATCAACAACCAGTAGGTCCTCTTTCATATGCAAACTCTAGCGAAGTAACACCTACATCAATAACCAGTACAATAAAAGGTCCATTTTCATATGGTTATTCTGTAAATTACACTTCAGTATCAAAATCCAAATTAACTTCTGGTCTTGCAATTAGTATGGATTTAAACGCAACATCCGGAACAATATCTAATATAAAGTTCTCTGGAATTTTTGAAGGACAAAATTATACTGATATTGAAAATTCATATAACTTCCAAAATGGCATAGGAAATGCATGTGCAGCATTAATTCCTTACTCCTAAATGATTAATATTTTTTTAACCAAAACTTTTTCAAGTTTTCAGCAAGGTATTTAAACGTTCGCACTCTATCATTAAAAAATAAAGGCGACAAAATGATTAGAAAAATCGAAACATTCAAGGCTTTAATAGGAGCAGGAGTTTCTGCTCTTTTTGCTGTATTGTTATTAGGTATGAACTTTGGCTTAGGCTACGCTTCTACTTCATCAAATACAATTTCAGCATCAGCTAACATATTAGGAGTATGTTATGTATCTTTATCTTCAACCGCAATAGAATTTGGAGGGTCTACTGGAACAACACCTGGTATAACAACAGCTGCAAACTCAATTACAGATACTGATCAAAATGGAAATATAGCAGCAAATGTGTTGTTATATGCAAATGATTGGACAGGACCTTCACCAGCAGTAACGTATGCATTCCCTGGAACATATACTGGTTGGAATGCATTAAGCTCAGGAACATTCGGAGCTGTACCTAACTCAATAGGAAATGCAGTAAATACAGGAATAACTATAGCAGCACCAACTGTAACAAATCCATCAACTAGCAACAATATATACTTTGACTTATCAGTACCTAACGCATTAACTCCTGGAGTGTACTCACAAACAATAACAATAGAGAACAGTTGTTAATTATAAAAAGTGCGTAAATGAAACAACTATCAAAAATTTCAATTTCTTTTATTTTAGTATCATTATTTCTATTTTCTTTTTCATATGCTCAATTAGGAGAGGTTGCAGGTCAACCTCATTTTAATGTTTCATTAGGGAGCTCACAAACAATTTCAGTTACATTAGTAAATGAAGGAAGTACTCCAATAAACTTTAGAACATATTTACCAAATCTAAATCAAATAGCAAACACAACTACTCCAACTGTAACTGCTTATCCTATGAATGGAACTATCAAACCACACTCTGATTTCAATGTTAATGTAACTACTTATGTTCCTTATAATAAGAATAAGCCTGGTCTTACTTGGCAAGGTATACTACAATTTGTAGAGGTTTCAAATCTTTCATCATCTTCAGGTACTGGTGCAACAGTTGTTGCAGGAGTCGCAAAAATAGTAACAATAACTGCAGCTCAACCTAAATCAAATATACTTACCTTAATAATTCCAATAATAATCATTATTTTGATAATAATAATTGCAATATACTTAATAACAAAAAGTAAAAGAAACCACAATAAATCTAAAGTACAAACAACATCTACTTCAAGAGCAACAAAACGTAAAAATACTGTATCAGTTAAAAATAAATCTTCAACAAATAAAAGAAAATCAAAAGCAAAAACAACATCAAAAAAGAAAAGCACAAAAACTTCAAAAAACCGCTCAAAAACTAAAGCAACAAAATCTAAAAAATCCAAAGCAAAAAGATCTTAACATTAATTACTTCTAGTTAAACGGTTCTTCAGGTTATCCAAATGCGCGGCAAAACTACACGATATTATTTGATTTTTATCTCTCTGTTTTTGTTAATTTCAATTGTATCTGGTAACTCGATTAAATCATTAAATGCTACCGTAGCAATAAATTGTTTATTTACGGTTAACTTAAATGGTCAAAATGTTTACTTATTAAGTAATACAGTACCTTTTAATTATACAATAAATGCATCAAAAAACAACAACTGCAATATTTCTGAAATCTCAGGAGCTCTTTATTTCTGGAAGGAAAATCAAACTAAAAATGAAGGATTTAATGCATTAAATATAACTTTGTTTAATGTAACTAATCAAAGTAAATTACATGATATTTATGCAAATACCTCAAAACTTATCTCAGGAAAGTACTACGCAAATCTAAGTTTTGTTAAAAGTTATTTCAAAGAAGTTACAAATGGTCCTTTATTATTTCAAGTAGTTACTCCTCCTGAAATAAATGTAAAGTTAGTCAATTTTACTAACTCAGTTACTCAATACTCTCCAGTGACTTTACAGTTTTTAATTAATAATAACGGAACCTTATCAACAAATAACAACACTTATATGAATGTTAAGATAATGGGTCCACAAAATTTCTCAATGAACAAAATATATCCAATAAGTTCAATAGGTTCTAACTCAAATATTACAAAAGTACTTTCTTTTTATTCAATATCTAATATTACTGGAGTTTATACAATTACTGAAAATGTATCATACTTTTATAATTATACTTATAAAAACAAAACATCTTCCTATACAAAAAACACTACTAATTATATTGTAAACTATACTGTAAGTACTACTTCTCCTACTTCAAATTCTGGGTCATCTTCAAGTAATCATGTATCTAAAAAAATAACCTCAAGACCCACCCCTCCAAGTATAGTTTCAAATGTTTCGTATGTAACAACTCCTGCTTTAATTACTTTAATAAACAATCAAAGTTCTATCTATTCAGTTAATTTATACAATAACTACAGCGATTCAGTTTGGGTAAACATCTCTACAAGTAATATTTCTGGAATAGCCCTATCTCTATCTTCTAAAAATGTATATTTACTGCCTCATCAAAGTTTAAGTGTGGGGCTTACAATCGCATCATCTAACAATGCAAAACAAAGCACTAAAATATTACCACTGAATGAACATATAACCAATACAAATCACACATCTGTTAACTACACACAATTTATATTTTTACAATTATTACCCAAAGACAATAATCAAGTTTATCTAAAAAACGTTTTATCTTTAAATAATTCAAAAGACATAGAGGGAACGATAGCAGTAAAAAATACAAAAAATTATACAATTAATGGAACTGTAACTGCATTAATACCATCTATAATAACAAATAATGCTAAAAATATAATTTTATCTGGTGGTCAAGGGAAAGTCTTAAAATCAAATACCTCTTATACTCTTGATTGGAATGTTTCTGCACTGGCTTCAAACGATAGTACTTATCTTTATTATTATATAAAAAACGTTTCAAACATCTTATTGGCACAAACTCCTACTTTAACATTTTCAATACCTCCTAAAACATCAAAAAACCCATCTATATCTCTATACGACACTGAAATACCAACGTTATACACTAATCAATCCGGAGTTATAAACTTTACATTTTTATATACTGGAACTACTGTGAATAATATAACTGCAACACTTTCAAGTTCTTCAGCTTTAAACATAGGAAATGCTCAACAATCTTTCAAAGTAATTCCAAATACTGTATTTTCACCATCGTACAATATAGGTAGCACCTCAAAAAGTGGAACATATTACTTGACTTTATATTTATCTGGTAGTGGTTTAGCCAAAAATTATACGTTCGAAGCAATAGTACTTCCTGAATTAGAAACTCCTGAGTTATCAAATATTAACAATACAACTCCATCGGGTATCACAAATACTAAGTATCTCAATTATTACGGTTATGATATGATTATCGCATTAGTAGCGATATCTATATTAATAATAATACACAAACATAAAAATAAAGCACATTATAATGAAGGAAGAGTTAAAAAACTAAAAGAAATAAATGAACAAATAAAAAGAGGTCAAGATTAATGGAACCTTATATAATACGCGTAGCATCTCAAAAAGGCGGAGTTGGGAAAACTACTATCTCAACAAATCTTGCTGTATGTTTAAAGGATTTCGGTTACAAAGTTCTTTTGGTTGATTGTGATACTACTAATCCTAGCATAGGTTTTCATTTAGGCATGGAAAAATCAAATATAGGTTATAAACAACTAGTAAAAGGTACATCTAAATTAAGTGAGTTGTGTTCAGTACATGCTCCTACGGGTATTTGTGTAATTCCAGGTTCTATAAACTCAAAACCATTTGTAATAACCGAAGCCGAAGCAAGAAGAGTTATAAAAAATCTCAAAGCATCAAATTATGATTTTGTAATTTTAGATACACAGCCTGGATATTATATACAAACAGCTGTAAATGAAATAGACGAAACTTTACTAATAACAACTCCTGACATGCCCAGTTGTTCAAGCATATTAAGATCTGTTAAATTACTTGACGAGCAGAATGCAAAGCACAATCTCATAATAAATAGAGTTAAGGGAAAAAACTATGAAATAAGCAAGCGTGAAATAGAGGAAACATATGAAGGTAAGATTGTAGGAGCTTTACCTGAATCAGATATTGTACCTGAAAGTATAGCTGAACATATACCTGCTTATGCTTTATCTAGAAATGATAAATTTTCAAAAGGAATATTTCTATCTTCACGATTTTACAAAAAAAGTACTTCTCCTGGAGAAGTTCCTTCTACTAAAAGAAGTTTCTGGTCAAGGATTTTTAGAAGAAGATAAAAATTTTATAAGGAAATTTAATGAAGCAAAATGTGATATTTTTAAATTTAATTTTTATAATATTTCTATTTTTATTAGCAAGTAATAATTCATTAAATACAACTGCAAATAAAGTAAATAATTCAATTACTAGTGTAAATACAACTTCAACGATTATTACAACAACTCCAACAAGTTCAATTAGTCCAACCAGTTCAATTACAACTACTGTAAATGTTACTGCTAATTCAAGTATCACTAATAACAAAACCATTGTAATTAATAATTCTAGTAAAAATATCTTCATTACAAATTCTTCTAATAACAAAACAACAAGCAACAGCTCTGAACTTAATACTTCATTAAATAGTAACTCAACTTTAATTTCAAACCCAACAAAAAATAACTTAACTACGGCTTTTACTGAAACTGGTCTTCCTTCAAATACAATTTGGTTTGTTTCATACGATAATATTTCCCAAAAAATAGGGGTTCCTAACTCAATAGTATTCAGTACTTATTCAGGTAATTTTATATTTAGGGTAGAAAATGTTTCAGTAATGAATACTACTTATACTACTAATCAAAGTTATGGTTATCTCAAGTCTGGAGATTCTATTGTAATACACTTTTTAACTACTCCAAACCCTAAAAAACAAGTAAACTCTACAAATACTGCAACTATATCTAACTCAAATAATTTTTACACTTCAACTTCTTCAATATCTCAAACTTCTTTAATTTCACAATCTAGCGCTTCTCAAAGTTCTAGTAAATATGCTATTAAAACTATAACAAATCCACAAAAAAGCACGCTTGTAAATACTACGGGGGATATAGGTGCCAATTTAACTTTCAGTGGTTCTGTATTTAAAAATTTACTAATAAACTTCAAAAGTCAAAGCGTTAGTGGATTTAAAATAAGTTTAATTAACAAATCGTCACAACCTACTGGGATTCCTATATTATCAAATGCATACATGTACTTTATAATAAATCAAAGTTTATCCAGTAGTACTTCATCAATAGATCCCTATGTGGCAAATGTAGTTTACAATTTTTCAGTTCCAATTTCTATTATAAAAGGAAAATCACTTAGTAATGGTAACATAAAACTTTACAAATACGAAGGAAGTTCTTGGGTACAGTTAAATACAACATTTATTAGAAGTAACTCAACTGCATACTTTTACAGTGCAACTTCAAACTCTTTATCAACTTACGCTGTTGGTTTTCAATCTGGTTCGACTTCAGGGAGTCCTACTTCATCAACGTCTCTTTCGCTTACATTGCCTACAGGATATCCTACCTACTTCTGGGCAGGTGCATATACAATACCTTATGGTTCAAGTTCTTCTACAAGCTCAGTAACTTGGACTATAGATTCTAATATGACACTAAGTAGTACTGGAGGTTCTCCACACAAACAATATATTAATCAATCATATGTAGGTCATAGCACTTCGAATATCGGTACAATATCTACTTCTAGCGGTTCAACTTCTTATGCAACTATTGCAGGAATCGGTGTAAACGTTATACTAGCTAATGGTTTGTCATATAGGAGTAATGCAAGTTCAACAACAGACTCACTCTCATTCACTCCATCAACTGCAAATAGCTTTGTAATACTAGCATATGCCTCCGGAGGTAGTACTATATCATCAGTATCTGCACCAACTGGCTGTTCCTTACAAAAGACAATTTCTGATTCTTATTCGACATCTGAGATTTACACTTGTAATTCACTACCCGCAACATCACAAACAACTTCAGTTAGCACATCTTCTACTTCATCAATCTCAATAGCTGCTTATGTATTTCCACCATATTCGGTAACGCTCGATGATAGTACCAGTACAGGAACAATAACCACTAACGGAAATACTTATAGTAGCGGTTCTACAATTAATGTTATAGGCACTAGTACAATTACTGCAAATCCACCAACTGGTTATACCTTTAATAACTGGAAGGTAAGCAACTCTGCAAATTTAATACTTAGCAATGCTAACTCAAATCCAACATCTCTTACTGTGATGGGAAGTGGCACATTAACTGCAAATTATACTAGTACTGTGACTCAAAGTTGTACTATTTCTATATCTCCTAATACTATTAATTACGGTTCAATAAATCCTAACGTAAATATTCCAACAACTTATGGTGTGGCAGATACCAACTCAGGAACAAGTTCTGCATATGTTCTTTTATACGGTGGAAATTGGTTAAACAGTCCAAATAGCTTTGGTGTAAGCAACACTACTTGGTCATCTTCAAATAATATTCCATATAGCTCTGCAAATAAATTATCTTCATCTGTTGCTAATACCTTATTATCTGTATCTTCACAGGGCTCTAAAACTATTTATTTCGGATTAAACATTCCTGGAGCTATTTCATCAGGAAATTACAAACAAACCATTACTATAGAAAACTCTTGTTAAGTTATTAATTTTGTTCCTGATCAGTTTTCTTTCTTTGTTTTTGCGTTACTGGTAGTACAAACCAAAATGTACTTCCTTTTCCAGCTTCAGAACTTACATTAATTTTACCGCCATGTAAACTTACTATTTCCTTTGCTATACTTAAACCCAATCCAGTTCCAGCACGTTCAGACATTGTAATATTTGTTGTTTCTTTCTTAACTTGAAAGAATTTTTTGAAAAGTTTATTTTTATACTCTTTACTTATTCCTATTCCTGTATCATTTATTTCTACTTTAACACTTGGATTCTTTTTGTTTCCATGATTTTTAACAGATACTGTGACCCCTCCTTTATCTGTAAACTTTATTGCATTTCCTATTAAGTTATCGAAAACTTGTATTAATCTATTAGGGTCAGCTTCAACAGTTTGTGTATCTGGATCTACTATAAAACTTAATTTTATTCCTTTACTATTTGCTGATTTTTCAAGAGACTTTATTACTGGACTTTCTTTAATATCGTTGAAATTAATAGGTTTCATATCTAATTTTATCTTCTTTGATTCAAGCTTTGCAACATTCAATATCTGGGCTATTAACTGCAGTAATCTATCTCCTTCATTTATTATTATTTCAAGATTTTTCTTTTGTTCTTCATTTAATGGACCAAACTCCTCTCCAATCATTAATTTTGAAAAACCCATTATATTTGTTATAGGTGTTTTAAGATCGTGAGATACATTATAAATGAACTGAGTTTTTAACTGACCTTCGTCTTTTAATTTTTCATTTTTTTTATTTAATCCTGCAACTAAGCCCTCAGTTTGTTCAAGTTTATTTTTAGTAGCTAACTCCTTTCCTATGAACATGAAGCCGTTCATTTTTCCATCAACATCATACGTTGGTTTTACAGTTTGTAGTGATGGTAATTTCTCTCCATTAGTTTTGTTTGAAATATATATTTCCATTCCATTAAGTACTCCACCTTTTTTAACTATCTGAAAAGAATTTGTTATTTTCCTCTGACTTTCGTTATCTGCACATATATTGAACACATCAAAATCTTTTAATATACTCATATTGTATCCTGTTATTCTTTCAAAACTTTCGTTAACTCTTTTTATGTAACCAGAAGTATCAGTTATCATTATCATTTCTCCAGAAAACTTAATCATTTCTTCTATTGTTTTCTCTAAAACCTTTTGGTATTTTTCAGTATCTCTAAAAATAACTCCTGAAATCAAGTCCTTGTTTTTATTCAAAAGTAGTTTAACATTGACTAAATCGCCATTCTGAAGTTTAAGTTTTAAATCAAAACCTTTGACTACAAACTCCTCAGAAAAATCTTTTTTAAGATCTTTTTCTTCAAATATTCCAAAGAGCTCCTTACCTAAAAAGTATTCTTTATCTAAACTGTATCCGTCTATACTTCCACCTGTCCAATATATTTTCATCTTTTTATCCATCAATAAATAAAATTGTGTTTTATTCGTCTCAACAATTTTTTCTATATTCTTTCCATAATCTATTTCTGTAGTTTCATTAAAAAGTAAATAATACTCAGAATCATTTATTTTATTTACAAAAACGTTAAATGTTCTTTGGGACATGCTTAATTTTGTAAACATCTGCGATACTTCTAAAAACTTTTTTTCTTTAAAATCAAAAAGTGTATCTATGGCAAAACCTTCGGCATATCCTATATTTTTTTCTATTATATCTAGGAATTTTTTATTATACTTCAAGATTTTTTTATTATTATCTACTATTACTTGAGGAAATCCATTATTAAAAACAGTATCAAAGTATTTTGTTAAACTTTCACTTTTACTTAAACTGAGTTTCTTTTCGTACTCTTCTCCTATTAAATTACAAATAAATCCATAAATTTTCATACTTTTTTGATCAAAAGAATTTTCTTTCAAGGAAAGTAAAATAATTATTCCAAACTGTATGCTCTTTGTTCTTATTGGAAGCATAAGACAACTTTTAAAGTTCTTATTTTTGTAATTTATTAACTCAGGAAAAGCAGAGTAACCACTTAAGTTATTATCTAAATAAGGCTTTTCAGTATTTATTAAGAAATCGTCTGTCTGGGTTCTGTCATTAGGATTTGTATAAAAATCTTTACTATTAAAATCATCTGCACCTAAGAATTTTTTAAGTTTTTCTCCAACAAAATTTAAATAATCTTGGCCTTGGGCTAACTTGTCGTATTTTATACCTTCAAGCAACTCCAATATCTTTACATCCATTTTTATACCTAATAATTTATATCTTAATATATAAAATCTATAAAAACATGTGTTGAAAATGGATATAAATACGGTGTTTGAAGGCGTATACAAGATAGATAAGAAATTAGCAACAAAAAATGCAGTTCCTGGGTTTAGAGTATACGATGAAGAACTAATTAAATTAAAAAATTCTGAGTATAGATTGTGGAATCCTTATAGAAGCAAACTCGCAGCTGCAATTATAAATGGTTTATCTGATTTAACCATTAAAAAAGGCTCACAAGTTCTTTACTTAGGAGCTTCAACAGGAACAACAGTTAGTCATGTAAGTGATATAATAGAAAATGAAGGAAATGTTTTTGCAGTTGAGGTATCAAAAAGAAGTATGAGAGATCTATTGGCATTATGTGAAAAGCGTGAAAATATACTACCTATCTTTGAAGACGCTATGAATACTGATTCTTATTCTTCAGAAATCGGAGAAGTTGATGTTATTTATGAAGATGTTGCTGCACCAACTCAAGATAAAATATTAGTTAAAAATGCAGAGTTGCTTAAAAAAGGAGGCTCTGCGTATGTTGCAATAAAATCTCAAAGTATTGATGTATCTAGAGATCCACGGGAGGTTTTTGAAGAGTTCATAAAAAATGTTTCTCACACATTTAAGGTAGTTCAAAGAGTTAAGATAGAACCTTTTGATAAATTACACTTATTTTTACACCTTAAAAAACTTTAAATTTTTTAATTCTTTAATATTTTTATTTAGTTTAAACATATTTTTTACAGATAAAGACATTTTTATTCAATAAAAATTTGCAAAAGTAATATAAGGTTTGTTTACCAACTTATTTTTATGGCAAGTGACTCTAAGTATATAACTTTAATTAAAAAAACATCACAATCTTTATTTCCTATAATATGTAATAACTGCGGCTCAAAAACATTAATACCGAATAATCTCGGTGTTTGCACAGTTTGTGAGTTAATTATCATAAAAGAAGAAAGTGATTCTCAAGGTAAATTATTTGAAACTGTAATACCTTTATTAACAAAAAACTCAGTTATTGAAGCAAGCAAAGCTCTTGATGGATTATCTAAAAGTGCAACTACTCCAAGTATCTCATATATTTTAGGGGTTTTTTACGGTATCCTTTCTGATTATGCTTACTTCAACTTAAACTACAATGGCAAAGGTTTCATGGAAGAAAACTCTTCAAATAAATATTTGTCATTAGACTTAACATCAAAATCAAAAGAGTTTTTTTTCAGAGCTTTAAAGTTAATATCAAAACTTGAACAGAAAGGAAATGATATTTTATATTTAGAGTTTATGACTAATATTAAGTTAGGTAGAATTTTTTATGCACTTAACTCATTAAAAGCATTAAACGCAAATAAAACAGAAGCTTACTGTAACTATGCAAATATGGTTTATGCAGTAGAATCAAAAAGAAAAGACTCTGAAAGTTTTGTAAAGCCTATGTTTAGTACTTCATTAAACTCATTTTTCTATCTCTCGAAGGTATTCACACAAAAAAAGAAGCTTGAAGATGCAATAACTATACTCAAATTCATTAACGAAAATGTAAATATGCCTATTTCTTACGCATATTTAATTAAATTAGAGAGCATGGTCGCAGCCGCGGGTTTTAATTAAATAACATCAAAGCAATGTCATACGTTTATTGATATAATATTAACCTTTAATTACTATCAATGGTTTATTTTTAGATACTATCTTAGCAAGACCCGCTTTTTCAACAACATTTACAACATCATCGGGATTTTTATAAGCCCACTCTGCTTCTTCACTTATTAACTTTCTTGTGCGTATCCTGATCTCAATTTCTTTATCTTTCAATACGTTAAATGTTTTGCTTGATGGTATCTCACGTAGTGCCTGGTGTCTTGACATTACTCTTCCTGAACCGTGGCATGCACTTCCAAATGACTCCTTCATTGAGTTTTCCATACCACAAAGAACATAGCTACCTGTACTCATACTTCCAGGAATTATAACTGGTTGGCCAACAGCTCTGTACTTTGAAGGAAGCTCCTTAGTTCCTTTAGGGAAAGCTCGTGTTGCTCCCTTTCTGTGTATGTAGAGCTTTCTCTTCTTTCCATCTACTGTATGCTCCTCATACTTAGCTATATTGTGCGCTACATCGTAAAGGAGCTCCATCCCTAGTTCATTGTAATCTTGTTCAAATACCTCTGAAAAGCTCTTTCTTATCAAATGAGTTATCATCTGCCTATTTGTAAAAGCGAAGTTTACGGCGCAGTTCATGGCCATTATGTAATCATCAGCTTCCTTGCTCCCTACTTTCGCGTAGCTAAGCTCTTTGTCCGGTAGCTGGATATTGTTTTTTTGTTGATACTCGACTAGTGTTCTTAGAAAATCACTACATATCTGATGTCCGAAGCCCCTAGAACCGGTGTGTACCATTATTACTACTTGATCCTTTTCTAAGCCGTAAGCCTTAGCTATACTTTCATCGAAGAGTTTTTCTACCTTCTGTACCTCTAGGAAGTGATTCCCAGCCCCTAGCGTGCCTAGCTGGTTTAAGCCTCGTTTTTTCGCGTCTTTGCTTACCTTTGAGAAATCAGCTCCAGATAACCTTCCATGCTCTTCAATTCTTTCTATATCTTCTTTATTTCCATAACCTTTCTCAACAGCATACTTTACTCCTTCAGTAGTTACTAACTCTAAATCCTGCTCCTTAAACCCCAAATTTAACTTACTTCCCACTCCTGTTGGAACAGTTTTAAAAAGCATATCTGATAACTCCTTTACCTTTGGTTTTATCTCCTTTGCAGTTAAGTTAGTTTTAATCAATCTAACGCCACAGTTGATATCAAAACCAACTGCTCCTGGAGATATTATCCCATTTTCTGCATCAAAAGCAGCAACTCCTCCTACTGGGAAACCATATCCTTGATGACCATCTGGCATAACGAGAACATCTCCTATTATTCCTGGTAGTTTAGCTGCATTTACTGCCTGTTGTACTGTACTATCCTTTTTCATTTTTTCTAACATTTCTTCATTTGTGTAAAAAACAACTCCTCCGTTCATTTCTTCTTCTTTTTCTATTCTAAACTTAACATCAGAGATTTTTTTAATATTTTTTAAGTCCATAAATATCATTTTGATTCAATATTTTAATTCATTAATTAATTCATATATAATTAATAAGTTAATTTCTATAACTCAATTAGCACTCTTAACACTAAATATATATACGTGAACGAATATATTATTACTTGTAAATTTAATCTAACTTATATTTTTTCATATTTAAGGTGAAAAAAAGCAAAGATAAAACAAAGATTTATATATCAATCTTGTTTAAGTTGTATTAACGTTTATTAATGTAATGTTGACAATTATTAGGTGCTGCAGGGATGGCAGAGCCTGGTCAAATGCGACAGACTCAAGATCTGTTGGCTTAGGCCTACGAGAGTTCAAAAATACTGAACAAATCTCTCTCCCTGCACATCATTAATGGTGTATTAATGGTAAAAGTTACAAAAAAGAATAACTCAAAGAAATCAAAGGCTACTATCTCTAAGAAGAGTAAATCTCAAAAGAGCAGTAAGCCTATCAAGAATAAGTTTCTTGGCAGACTTAAGAAAATAAAGCTAAAAGAGAAAGCAATGTTTGAGGTACCTCACTATCCACAAAGTGAAGAGTTCACTAGTTCAGCGGCTTGTGCAATGATGGTTCTTAAATATATAAATCCTAAATTTAACTTTAAGAAAGAAAGCGAGTACTCAATATGGCAAGAGGCTGTAAACGGCAGCGTTTGGCATGGTTCAAAGTACGGAGTTGCATACTCTATATCAAAAAGAGGAGCAAAAGTGGGCATTATTAGCAATACAAAAGACGAAGGTTATGATAAAAAGATAGCAGTTTACGAAAATGTAAATTTGGATACATTAAACTCTTCTTTCAATGAAATAAAGCAAAAATCAGAAAACATGAACATTGAAGAAGAACACAGCGATATAACACTCAACTCAATAAAGAAGGCATTATCAGCAAGTTTAATACCAATCGTATTAATTGATGCAAGCCAAGTAAACACATATTTAGAGCCATCACCACACTGGGTTGTTGTAAAAGGTTATGATAAAGATGCATTTTACATAAATGATCCTTACTCTGACAGTACTATAACGATAGACCCTGATGCATTTAAGGTAGCAATAGGCTTTGATGAAAATCATCATATGGTTCTAATAGATACTAAACACTTCGAAGAGCCTAAAGGAAAGAAGTAATAAGTACTAAACAATCCTTTATTTTCTTGATTTTAATATTTTCTTTTTAAAGTGATTTTATTAATTTTAACACTAATTTAAACATTAAACCAGAAAGCAAAATTAGAAGTACTCTCCCTAATCCTAATTTAACTTCTAGAAGCGAAAAACATGATATGGAAATTTTAAAAAATCTTCTTCAGTATTCAAAGAATTTTTCGAATCAAATAAAAACCTCCTAGATTGTGGACAAATCCTACTTCGGATATCTCTATTAAAATTCCGTTTGATGAAACTCAAATAAAGGTTTCTTTAACGTGGACGGTTGCAACATTACTGCGAAAAATTAAATCAAATATTCCATTAGAACGTTCTATTATTGATGATTTAAAATCTGAAAATCGTAAAGAAGAGTATGATTCATCCTCTTTTAACAATTTTTTACTAACACCAAAATTACATTACGAAACAAGACCTCTTTTTTCATTTACCGATGGTTATAATAAAAATCTCGTGCTAGACTTTCCAAATTTAACAGTTTCTGATTTAGCTCATAAAAGAATACGACTTTTTGGTTCAAGAGTTTCATTAGAAACCTTTTCATTTAAAAAACAAAGCTTAACCTGGAAAGATCATGGCTTTGGGTTTGGTAGTATTGGTACTGAGAGTATTCCAAGAACTTTACCTCTCACTGATGGTTTGTATATACTATTGAGGGATGTAGTTTTGGGTTTATTTTGGTTTAAAAGTACAAAATACTCATGATTTAGGATTCTTTATTGTTTTAAATAACTCATTATAAAAAGAAAGTACTCCTTTTGAAGAGAAGAAATTAAGTTTTCCATTATCTATTTTTACTGAGTTCTTTCCAATCATGTTTAATATTGTTTTTGGAATTTCTTCCTCATTTTTAATTATGCACATAGAGCTTACTTCTGTAGGTATTGGTGTGTAATCTGGGAGTACAACTGGTGTATTACACTGAAGGCTCTCAAGAACTATTATACTAAGACCTTCTCTTTCAGACATTTGTAAAAATACAGAACTACTCGCTAACTCTCTATAAAGTTCCTTTTTATCTTTGTAAAATTGTTTTATCTCAACATTTTTTTCCAATTTAAGTTTATTTATATTTTTTTGAATATTATTTTTTTCTATTCCGTTGCCTATTATTATTCCTTTTATTGTCGAGTCTTCTGAAATTATTCTTTTAACAACATCTAGCCATTTGTCAATCCTTTTTTCTTTAATAAAACGTCCAGCAAAAATTATCTTCCGCTCTTTTTTAATGTTTTTTATTGATTTTTCAATATTTTCTCCATCTACTACTGGTGCAAATAATCTTATTCTCGAGTTCTTAATCTTTGCATCTATTAATTTTCTTACATTTAATTCTGAATTAGTAACATATGTCGCATTTCTAGAATAAGCAAGATAATTTGAGTACCAATGTGCAAGAGTTCCAAAAACTCTGCCTAAATACTCATTCCAGTATTTATGGTCCCATACTTCATCTATTCTTATGATTAACTTTGATTTTCTTAATACCCTATATACTCTTAATGGGAAAAGGTGCAGTATAGGAAATTGATCTGTTATTATAAAATCAAATTTGTATTTTAATAACTTCCAAGAATAAACTGAAAAAGAGAATGCTTCACGTATAGATCTTCTTCCATGTCTGTATACATTTTCTTCGTTAGCTTCTCCGTAACAATGATAATGTACATTATTATGGGTAAACTCATTACTCATTCCTGGCCATCTAAGCGTAAAAAAGTGCACTTCATGCTCTTTTGCAAGTTCTTCTGCCTCAGTGGCAAGTATGTGTTCTATACCTCCTTTATGCCACGGATACGGTACATCATACACAAAAGCTATCTTCATTTCTATTCCAAATTTTAATATAAATTTATTTATCTTTCTGCTCTAATATATTTTCAATCATTGAACCTAAACTATTAATTCTTATTGTTTTATTACATGTATTAATTAATACATTATTAAACATTTGAATAACTTATGACCATTAGTGATCTAATAAACTATAAAAATTATTTTCTAAGTAACAACTCCTTTGTTTTCTTTTTGATTTCTTTAAATATTTCGTATTTTATTAAACCATAAATTGAATTAATATAATTGAATTTATTCCTATAAAAAAAACTTTTAGATTTTATTTTATAATTATTTTCATATGATAAAATATCCTGATTAGATGGGTAATAGTCCTCTATAACCTTTTTATTTTGGTAAATGTCTTCTAAAAAGTTTTCTATTTGTCTTATGTTTTTGCTTGCTAAAAATCTATTCGCGTCTTCACGCGCATTTTTACCTAAATTTATTCTTAACTTATCATTTTTTATTAAAGTTATCAATGCTTTTGCAAAAGCCTTCGAATCATAAGGCCTAACTACTAATCCATTTTCCAAATTTTTTACTAGTTCCATTTGGGCATTGTCTTGTTTTTTAAAAGGTAAATAATAAAAAGGGGTGGAGTTGACAATAACTGGAGTTTGTAACGCCATTGACTCTGCTATGCTATATCCAAAAGATTCCCCTAAACCACAAACATGTGCAGATATTTTGGCATTTAAGTAAATATTTATCAAATCTTTTTCATTGCTTACTGTTTTTATCGTACTAATATTGTTAAAAACGCCTAATTTAACTAGTTCTTTTTCATATGTTTTGGAAAGCCCTCCAACAAATGTAATTTTAAAGTTTTTAATTTCCTTTCTTACTTCCTTTATAATATCCGCAAGAAATTTTGGATTACCTATCTTAAAATCGTCAGCTCTACCAACTCTTATTATCAAATTTTTATCATTTTTTATTTTATAATTAAAATAATAATCAGGTATTAAGAAATAGAAAACTCTAGAATTTTTTAATAACGCCTCTTTTTTTATTTTAGATTTTTTACTATATTTGTGGAAAGTGTTTATACTAGGGAAAAAATGATAATCAATTCTTTCGTTTTGTTTTGACTTGTTTAACTCTCCAAATATATTATAATCAATTACTTTTGCACTACTATATTTAATCCCGTCCAAAAAACCATTTTTTTCATAACCTCCATTACTAAAAATTATTATAACCTCAAAATTTATTTTTTTGACAAAACTTTGTAAAGATTTATAATCAAATATATAAATTTTAAAGTTTTTATTCTTTAAATACTCATATCTGGTTCCGCCTTCGTAACAACCTATGTAAACATCAAAAATTTTCTTATTTATGTACTCTGCTATAACTTGCAATGATTTTTCAGTACCTCCTATATCCATTTTATTTGCTAACATCAATATTTTAATCATAATATCACAAACCTCCTTCTTTTATTGCTTTATATTTGCAATAAGCTGTAAATAACTCTGCGCCATCTAATTTATTCTTTTTAGAAAATGTAATCAGATTCTGAATTCCATTATCGCTTTCTAAATCTAACCACTTAGTTACTCCTAATCGTTTAACCGCCAATGTGGTATATTTCTGATATTTCAAATCATTTAAGTTTTTATTGTCAAAAAAATAATCTATTTTTTTATTAGAATATTCAAAAACGGCAATTAAGCCATTCATTACCTTAAAATTAGGAAAAGTTTTAAATAGATTTTTTAAAAGATTTAAAAAATATAAAGTTTTATAAGAAGTTTTACTTAATTCATTATCCCCTACAAAAATTCTTCTAGTCCAAGATTCGATTTTGTAATATCTTTCTTGTTTTTTAGTATCCTTCATTGTTTTTTTATAATCATATACAAAAAATTTTTTATCTAATAAAATTGTTGTACCATTTGTTCTCATTTTTTCATGTATGAGACCGGTATGGTAACTATCTTTTTTAAAAATCTTAATAGTTATTCCTTCTCCACTGGTTGTTTTATTTAACGTTTCCAAACCATGAAATTCTTTATATTCTTTATTTAAAGAATTTTTTATAAGTTCTAATAGATCTTTAGAAAGAAAATCTCCTTGGTCTAATTTAATTATCCATTCACTATTGGCCTTAGATATGCCGAAATTAAAATAAGGATCTGGGTAGCCTATTGCAGGTAAATCAAAAATTTTAATCTTTTTCATATCCTTTAGATAATTTTTAAGCGTTATTTTATTTTTTGTTTTTGACTGTTCAATCAATATTACTTCATCTACAAAATTATAAACATGTTTGATTGTCGAAAGACTAGTTCCTATATCATCTTTTGAAAAAGTTAACAAAGAAATATTATATTTTTTTGACATGATAAACCTTGTTTTACTAAAACCCCAAAATTTAACTACTTAAATACTTTTTTCTTTCTTCTTCACTTTTTTTAGAGAAATCTACTGCATCATTTCGTTTTCCAAATTCTATTAGACTCTCCATTCCTTTTTTAATATCTCTAAAATTATATCTTCCGAAATCATTCGTAAGTTTAGATATGTTTGCAAAATCGTGTCTATTATCTCCTGGTCTAAACTCTCCAGTTATATTTAAACCTACATCGCTGTTAAATTGTTTTTTAATTTCTTCGGCTAAGGAAATAAGCGAATTAGTTTTTTCAGTACCTAAATTATAAACACCTTCTCCTTTTTCCAAAGCTTTTAAATTAAATTCTGCTACATCTTCAACATAAACAAAATCTCTTAATTGTCTTCCATCTTCAAAAATAATCGGAGGTTTATTATTTTTAATTCTTGATAAGAACATCGCAAGTATTCCGGTGTATGGATTACTCAAACTTTGTCTAGGCCCATAAACATTAAAGTACCTGAATGCCACTGTAGGTATATTTAAAGAATATGAATAATCAACGGCTAATCGTTCAGTACAATATTTAGATAAAGCATAAGGATTCAAATTTTGTGCAGGTTTAGACTCTAAAATTCCTATAGGTTCTACAGGACTAAGACACTCAGAACATTTAATTTCCCACTCTTTATTGTTCATCTGCTCGACACTTCTTACTGATGGATATACTAAACCATGTATTTTACAGTTATATGCTCCCTCTCCATATATACTTTTAGATGACGCAACAATTATTTTTTTAATATTATTTTTAATTTTTTTATTTTTTGTTAAAATTTCATACAAAATTGCAGTTCCAGTTGCATTTACTTCAAAGTATTTTTTAGGTTGCCAAAAACTTTGGCCTACTCCAACTGCAGCAGCAAGATGTATTACATATTCTACATTTTCTAATGCCTTTTTCCAATCAGCTGCCCTTCTAACATCTCCTATAATATATTCTGCTTTATTATTCAAGTAATCTGGTTTTTTACCTAAGTGTACCTGTTCTTCGAGGTTATCTAATACTCTTACTTCATATCCTTTTTCCAATAGTTTATCTACAGTATGACTTCCTATAAATCCCATACCTCCAGTTACCAAAACTTTTGTCATAAAATTCACAAATTAGTTATTATCGATTTAAATATATACTTAAATCTTATAAAAGCATTGTCTTTTAAACGCAAATATTTAATGCCTCTATTTCCTTTACTACCTTCTATTGTAAAAATACTCCCTATTATATAAAAAATAAATATTCCATAGATTTTTTCATACAAGCTCAAATACTTCCAATTTTTTTTAATAAAATAGACAAAGTTCTCTGAGCCATACTTTATTCTATTTAACTTTGCTTCTTTTGAAGGCGAATTTGTTGATGAAAAACCTTCGAGATGTTTTATTGCAACTTCTCCATTATAAATTACACTATATCCTTTATTTTTAGCTCTTATACAAAAATCTACATCTTCGTACTCCATAAATTTAAAGTTTTCTTCTAACAAACCTATTTTATTTATTACCTCCTTTTTAATTAACATAACTGCAGCAGCTACCCATCTAACTTCTTCTATTTTGTTATATTTATTTTTATTATTTTTTTCTCCACGGCCTCTATTTTTATTTGTTAATACTTCGAAACTTCCTGTATGTTGGATTAAATTATCTGCGTTTATGAATTTACAACTCTCAATACCTAATCTATTATCTTTTTCAGCAACTTTTATTAGATTTTCAAGCCACATCTGGTCTTCAAAAATAAGATCATTATTTAAAAGCAAGAAATATTTTGGCTTATACTTTTTGTTTGCATACTTAATTCCTTCATTATTACTTCTCGAAAAACCTAGATTTTTTTTATTTGATACTATATCTACAAAATCCCAATTCTTTTTTATATATTCTATGCTATTATCTTTCGAATTATCATCAACAACTATTGTTTTATAATTTAAATATTTTGTATTTTTCAAACTAGAAATTGTATGATATAGAATTGGCCTATCTTTATATTTAGTTATATATCCATTATAATTCGTAATAATACATGCAACTAATGGTTCATTCATTAAAACACTTTTAATAATTTTAAATAACCCGATTTAATACTCTTCCGATGTATAAATTATTAAATATATCTAAAATATTTATAGAAAAAATAAATTAACTAAGTATTACTGATTTTTAATACATTATTATTATTTTTTGCAAAAATTAAACCCCTTACTCCTTCTTTTGTTTGAATCGGTATATTTAATAAACTAACCTTAAATCCACAGTTCTGGAGTTTTTCTTTCAGATTAAAATACCCATTATGGTATTCTATTATAATTTCATCAAATCTTTTTAAAGTAAAACTATCCGAAGCAAGTATCGAATTGTACTCACCACCTTCTATGTCCATTTTTAAAATAGCATTATTTAAATTATATTTCTTAACGAGATAATCGAGTGATACAATTTTTATATCTGTTCCAATTGTAACCGTTTCTAATTTTGTTCCAGGCCCACTGTAATCATCTTTAATTTTTATAAAACCTATTTTATTACTTAAACCATAATTTAAAAGTTCTACGTTTTTTATTTTATTAATTTTAATATTTTCTACAGATGTTCTATATGCTTTCACTATTGGCTCTAAAGCTATAACCTTTTTTGCCCCTTTTTTACTAAAGAATATTGCAGTATCTCCTATCCCTGCTCCAGCATCTAAAACTATTTTATTACAAACTCTTAATTTAGAGTATTGTCTGTATATGTAATTTTCCCTTATCATGTATATTATTGTTTTGAATTCTATTTCCGATTTATACCTAAATCTAATATTATTAAAACTTATTATATTTTTTGAAAATTTTATACCGTATTTATTTGCTACTGCAATTGCTGCTTCTTTAGATTGCCAGAAATTATCATAATCTGCAATATTTTTTATGTAATATACTGTCCCATTTTTAAGTACTAAATCAATTTTTTTAATAAAACCCATTTTAAATAAAGGAATACTGTACCAATTTTTAATAATTTGACTAATTTCTTGCAATTGTATAAAATTCGATAAAAATCTTATTTTTACAAAGCCTATAAAATCTATATTTTCCATAAATTTCCTTTAAAACTAATTTTTATTAAATACCCCTTCTTTTAATCCTTTTATATATTCCTTATAATATTCAATTTTATTATTTCTTTTAGGTATATATATTATAAAATAATACGATAAATGTATTATTAAATATAATGAAAAAAGAAATTTTTTATATATATCCCCATATCTTTTTTCTAAAAGAATAGCGGATCTCACTACAAAATATAATCGTTTAGGAGTTAAATGTTCCTCTAATTTTCCATAATCATGTACTGTAACGGCTTTTTTGTATACAAAACTTTCAAACCCGATTTTTAATAGTTTCTGTGGCAAATCTAAATCTTCTCCGTGTATTGGGAAAGATTCATCATATCCGTTAACCTGCATAAATATTTTTTTACTAATAAAAGCTGCATTTGGCATTGTATCTGTTTTTATCAATATTTTATTTGATTTTATTTTAGTTGGGTTGAACTTTATCCAATCCATTTTACCTCCAGAAAACCATAAAGTACCATTTTTATTGTACATTACTGGACCTAAAATACCGAATCTTTTTTTATTGTACATTTCAACTAATTTAGATATCGCATATTTATCTAGTATATTATCATCATCTAAAAAAAACAAAAACTTTCCTTTAGACATTCGTGCACCTAAATTTTTAGAATAAGAAGCATACATATTTTTTTTATTTTGAAGTAACTTTACTTGGTACATCATCAGGTCTTTTGTAATATCAACATTTGGATCATCATTTATTACAATAATTTCAATATTTTTATATGTACTTTTTTTAATGCTAGCGATACACTTTTTTAATTTAGCGATTCTTTTATACGTTGGTATTATTACTGAAACTAATTCTTCCAAAAATTATCACTTTTTAATATACTCTATTTTATTTTTGTTTAAAATTACATCTTTTAAACCGTTCCAAAATCCTGAATTGAAAGCTAAGTATAGATTAAATTTTTCTAAAAATCCTTTATAATTTGGAGTTTTTATTATTGAGTTAATATAATATCCAATATAAAGTGGTAATGAAACAGTAAATGTTATTTTTTGCAATGTTTTTTCATATTTATATTCGTAAATTATTTTACTATGTATTCCGTGGTATACTCTAATTGGGCTAATTCTATAAATAAATAATGAAGCGGTATTTTTCTCAGAGGTATATTCTATATCGTGGTAAGTTTTTGCTTTTGGATTTATTATTGCGCTATATCCTAGCTTTTTAACTCTAGCTTCAAAATCACCATCTTCTCCTTGATGAGGTACAAGAAGATTCCACATTCCTGCATTTATCATTGCCTCTCTTCTAAACATAAAAGCATTTCCAAAATCATCTACTTCATCACCTTCTTTAATCTGGTTGTGCCATTTTTCTCCTGCATGAGGTGATGTAAATCCACGTATAAATTTACTTCTTACAGTTCCTGCGTGCATTATTATGTTGGGATGTGAATAATAGAATGCAATAGGTCCAACAATTCCTGCTTTTGGATATTTTTTCATGCTTGAAACAAGCTCTTCAATACATTTTTTATCTATTACATTATCGTCGTTTAATAAAAATATGTATTTTCCTTTTGTACGCATTAACATCAAATTTACAGTCTTTGCAATTAATTCCTGTTTCTTATTTTTGAAATAAATTATTTTTTTATTATTATTGTATCTTTGTTTTATTGCTTTTTCTGCTTCATTATCTGAAGGATCTTCCCCTACAACTACTTCAATATTTTCATATGTACTTTTTAAAACTGAGTCTATGCATCTTAATACAATAGTTTTTCTTTTCCAGGTAGGTATTATTACTGATATTAAATCCTTATTTTTATTCATCTATTCATCTACCAAAAATATATCCTAATTCGTAAGCTATACCTTTTAGTAATACTAAAATGAAACTATATATAATTAAAGATAGGCTATTAGATTTCAACGAATCCTTTCTGAATCTTGTTTTTGTTTTTATTAACTCTTTATATTCTGTGTTTTTCAATTCTCTTGCAGCAACTCCATATCTATAATTATGCTTAAAGAATTCTCGAAAATTCTTTGGTTCGTTATGCAATATTGCATTACTTAATATTCCTATCTTTTTAGATATTTTATACGCTTCATAATATACTATTGCATCTTCAAAAATCATTATATCATGCAATTTACCAATATTGATATTTTTAAATGCTTTAAGTATAATTTTTCTATCAAAAAAACGAGGTACTAAAACTCCATTAAGTGGATCTATCTGTGCTTCGTATAGTTTATGTACCAGTTTTCTATCTGCACTAGCTGCTTTTTCAAGAAAAGTAGATTTATTTATGCTGTCCTCTTCTAAAACTAACATATCATACTTTCTCATCAATTTCATTGATTTTTCAATTATTTTATTATCTTTTAATATCTGGTCAGAATCTACCATTAAGATATATTTCCCATTTGAATTTTTAGCTCCAATATATCTAGCCCCAAGAACCCTCCATTTAGTCTGTATTACTTTACACCTAAAGTACCTAGCTATTTTTAACGTATTGTCCGAAGAAAAACCATCAACTACTATTATTTCAATATTTTTTTCACTTTGTCTTTTAATGCTTTCTAAACAAGCTTTCAAAGTTCTTTCAGAATTAAATGTGGGTATTACTACAGATATTAAGATATCTCCTTTATCCATTTTAATCATTTTATTGCTCCAAAAATTTTAGGACTTTTTTCCTTTATTAATACTGCTACATTATCCTTATTTATTTGTATTGGAACCCCTGTTTTTACTTTAAATTTATTACCATCAATTTTGCTTATTTTGCACGGTACCGTATCAAAACCTCTTATTAATGTGTACTGCATCTCTTCAGAAATATCCTTTTGCATAGGGCTTATTTCAATAACCACTTCTACTTCAGATATTGCTTTTATTTGTTTTTTAGCTAGTATCTCCCCCTTTTCTATATCCTTCTCTTCAACTCCTTTTACAGCAAGACCTACTCTAGCTCCCTGATCGGCAGTTTCCTTATCTTCATCCTGTACCTGTATTGAACGTATCTGTACCTCCTTTCCTGATCTAGTATAAAGTTTATCATGTACCTTAACCGTACCGCTTCTTACTAAACCTAAAAGAACTAGTCCCACTCCCTTAACTGGAAAAACCTTATCAATATCAATTAATAGCTCCTCAGTTGGCTTCTTTGCATCTGATATAACTGCTAGCTCATTAATTATCTGTTCTTTTTCAAGCACTTTATACTTTAAATTTAGCTTATTTACTAATGAGGATACATCATTGTCATTTGTTAAGATAACTTCTTTATTCAATAGAGCCGCAGCTATTACTGATTCACCAAAATTAGCATCAATGCTCTTTGTGCTTATTATTACAATATCTGATAATGTTAATATCTCTCCTAGTGCATAAAACTTTTCAGTAAGGTTTGTTGGAGTTAATATGGTCAATGAGGTATCATTTATTCTCCTATTGTAAATTGTTACTCCATTCTCACCAGTTTTTTTACCTAGCCACTCTGCAAGCTCTTTGTCATTAGTTATCGCTACAACTAAATACTTCATAATTACACTGCATTATTATTTTACAATTAAATATTTAAGTTAATTCTTTATGTTATTTAATTAACTTTCATTACGGTCTATCTTAAAAATTTTCATATCCGTGTTCATGTAAGCCAATTTAAAAGTTATATTTCTATTATTTATTGCACATGATTGCACATTACACATAAACATAGACTTTATAAGATTTGAGTCAAATAATGCTTTGTTCAGAACATAAACTTCTATTGGTGCTTGAGATATTGGGATATTTCTAACATATGTGTTGTTATACAAAACTATCACTCCATATCCATTATTTGTATAATTAATTTCAGAAAAATTTCCGTTAGAATAATCATAAAATAACACATTACTCAATTGATACGTGCCATTTTTATCTCCTATTGTTACAATACTTTTGTTTATAGGTGCCGTTTGATTTTTAATATATACATTTGCATAGAAACCTGTGGCTAAATTTGTGAAGTTGTAAATAGCTCCAGAAAATCCTGTTTCTTCATTTTCATGGTTCATTATATCAAAGTTTCCTGGACTTTTTTGTAACTCTATATATATTCCTGAAATGTAGTTTATCCAGTAATTTCTAACAAGTAAGTAATTAGGCGCACCCATTGTTTTATTAAAGAAAATACTATTATTTTGGGTATCATTTACTAACCACAAATCAAAATTACTTATTTTTGTGGCGTTTTGTGAACCTACGCTATCAATAACGCTTGTTCTATTTCCCCATCCTTCTATAAGAGATCCTTCAGTCCAGAAAGTCAAAAATATTGAATTGTTTGGTGTATTTTTAGAAATCCAATTCATTCCTGTTAATGTTTGATTAGTTATGCCATCTGATGGACTTGCTTTTACATATGCAAAACTCATTGCTATTATTATAATCAACAAGAAAATCAAGAAAATAAATGGCGTTATAATATAATTTCTTGAACTTTCGCTTGATTTTTGCCTATTTTTATTTGATATAGAAGAAATTATCCAATATAATCCATACGCTGAAAATATGGCTAATGGTATTGAGAATAAAGATGAAAATCTGCTCCCCGAAATAGTCAAATAGCTAGTTATTGCAAAGTACGATGCCAATACTAGTATCTGTGATGTTATGTTTTCTTTTATTTCAACTTCACTATCAAACCAACTTCCATCCTTATTTATTTTCATTAATAAGAATGGTATAAAACCAAGTATAGAAATTAGCCAAAAAACAGTTCCATAGTTTTGGAATATCATTCCAAGTGTTATAAACCATGACATAGGTGTAAAAAACATAGTTATTCCAAAACTCACAATGGCAAAGTTATATGTTGGGGGCAATAACTCCTGAATGGATTTAAAAAGAGGGTTTGTTTGTGTAAATCCATTATAAACAAAAATCCTATTTACAAGGCTTTGTAGAAATATTAATATAAAAATAGAACCTACTATTATTATTGTTGCTACAAAAAGTGCTCTTGCCTTATTATTTTTAAAAATATTAAAATAGTTAATTAAATATAAAATTAAATAAAAGCTAATAGTTATTAAATAAATCAATATAAAACTACTGCCTAAAAGTGCTTGATTACTGCTTTTTATAAATGAATATATTTGATATATACTAACTAACAAAAACCAAGTAAAAAGAGAAAATACAACATATAATGTATTTTTAAAAAGTTCATCCTTTTTCACTATATAACTTATACCACTAATTACCAATATCATAATTATATAAATAAGAATTGCAAAACTTGCACCGTTCCACACTAATGAACATAAACTTAGAAAAATTCCTGACAATAAAGCATATATTATTTTTTTATATATTGATTTTTCTTCAAAAATCTTCAATACAAAAATCAAAGAAACTATCAAAAATATGCTAACAAATCCATCTCCTCTATAAACTAACGCCATAGTTTTAGATACATTACCTAAACTCACTGCAACAAAAAGCATTACTAATAATCCAAATAATTTGTTTTTACTTATAAATCTGGATAAATAATAAGCTCCTATTACATCTAAAATCCCAAATAATACTGGTATTACTCTATAAATATCATAATATGAGAAACCAAAAAATCTCAGAAAATAATATGGGATTATAGTTACCAAATACAAACCATACGGTTCAGTTATCTTAGTATGTATTGGTGATCCAGATAATCCTAGATAGTTTGGTATCTGAAAATTATTATTTATTGCAGCTTTAATAACCGCAAAATGGTAAAAACCATCAGGTTCAAAAAAACCATTATACTGTAATAATTGTATTCTTAAGTATACACCTATCAATAATATTATTATGGTTAATATTAAAAAAATGTATTTATTTTTTGAGTGCTGATCCAAATAATCCACTATTTAAATAATATTTATTGTATAATTTTTTCAATTTTTTATATTTTTTTTCAACGCTACTGCTAAAAATTGTATTACCCAACTCATTTGCATGATATAAATATGCATCCTCTCTAAATCCATTATTGCTTTCATTAGAAAAAGCTAATGGTAAGAATCCAAATCTTAAACCTGATTCTTTCATAGTTTTATCTATAATCTCCTCATCCCATGTGTCTTCTTTTTTCCTTTGTTTCAAAACAAATTTTAAGTAATTATTAACATTTTTATTACATCTTAAAAAAACTACTCCTATATTGAACTTGTCTCCAGTTTCATAATGTCTTTGAATTAATATATCCTTATCTTTTATAAGTTTAAACACTTCATTACAAAAAGGCCTTAAAAAAATAATATCCACATCAAAAAGTGCAATTACTTCATTATTATTAATTTTACTTGCTTTTTCAATAACCTCTATTTTTTTCCAACCAGCTTCATACCACCCTTTTGTGCGTATGCCACCAGTCCCTTCAAAATCAATTTCTATATTGGTTATTTTAGAACTCGGCTCAACTTTTTTCAACGAAGGCAAAAACACCTCGTTATACATATTATATACCTGTTTGGATATTACAGTATAAATCTTCATCTGAACACTAATAGAATATATACATATATTTATTTGTAACTTATTAATTATTATTAATTAACAAATCCAAGTTTTTTATGGAATATGATTTTTTAATAGTTGGTTCAGGTCTTTCCGGTTCTACTCTTGCGGAGAGGCTTTCACATAAATATAAAAAAATACTACTTATAGATAAGAGAAGTCATTTAGGAGGTAATGTTTATGATGAATATGATAAGAACAATGTCCTAATACATAAATATGGGCCGCATATTTTTCATACTAATTCTAAAGAAGTTTTTGATTATCTTTCTAATTTTACTGAATGGATTAAATATGAACATAAAGTTGTTTCTTTTGTAGACAATAAATTTGTTCCAATTCCAGTAAATAGGAACACATTAAATCTTATATTTAATGAACATCTTAAAACTGACGAAGAAACAAGCATATATTTAGATAAACTGAAGAAAAATATAAAAATTATTAAATCAGCAAAGGATGTTGTTTTATCTAAAATTGGCAAAGAATTATATAAAAAACTCTTTGAAGGATATACAAAAAAACAATGGGGTATTAATCCAGAAAAACTATCTCCTGAAATAACTAAAAGAATACCGATTAGAATTAATTGTGACGACAGGTATTTTAGTGATTTATATCAATACATGCCAAAAGATGGTTATACTGCAATGATTAAAAAAATGTTATCCAATAAAAAAATAAAAATTCTTTTAAATACTGATTTCAGAAATCTCGACAAAAAAATAACTTATAAAAATTTAATTTATACTGGACCTATAGACTACTTTTTTAATTATAAATATGGTAAACTTAATTACAGATCAATATATTTTGAATTTGAGTCATATAATAAAAATCATTATCAAAATTATCCTGTCATAAATTATCCTGATGAAAAAATAAACTATACAAGAATAACTGAATTTAAATATTTAACCGGCCAGAAAATTAACAAAACAACAATAGTCAAAGAATATCCTCAATCAAAAGGTGATGAGTATTATCCTATTTTAACTGCAGAAGATAAGAAAATTTACGAAAAATATAAAAAAGAAGCATTAAAATTAAAAAATACTTATTTTGTGGGTAGACTTGCTGAGTTTAAATATTATAATATGGATCAAGCAGTAGCAGCGGCTTTATCTCTGAGTAAAAAAATATTAGCGATGGAAGTTTAAATGACAAATAAATTATCAATACAAATATCTACATATAATAATATTAAATTGGCAAAATCACTTATTGATTTATTAAATAAAATTGCAGACGAGTTTTTAATTATTGATCAAAGCAATCAATACAATAAAAATTTACTTAAGAAGCTTTCAAAAGTTAATAAAAAAATCAAAATAATTGATTTTATTCCATTAGGATATCCAGAACTTCTACGTTCATTCGCTATACAAAATTGTAAAAATAATTGGGTTTTACTCGTAGACGTAGGAGAAAAATTAAGCAAAGAATTTATTAAAAAAATACCCTACTATATAAATAAAAATAATGTAGATGGTTTTATCTGCAGAAGAATAGATAAATTATCTAAAGGTAGTTATGAAATTTGGCAACCACGTATTTTCAAAAAAGATAAAGTTGTTAATTTGGGATTTTTACACGATTTAATAGGCATAAACGGAAAAACAGAAACAATAATTGATAAAAATATATTTATGATAGAAAATATAGACTATGAAACAAATCCTGAGAAATTGTTACGTTATTTCAAAATAGAGTCATATACATCAAGATTATTGTATAAAGATTTACTAAAAATAAGTCAAAAAAGATCAAAATTACTATTCAAATCTATAAAAATTTATTTAAAAATATTTAAAAAAGATGAAAAAACTGAACTTTCTTATTTTGAATATAAAATAATGAATATACTATATCTGTTATATTTGTATATTTCTCAAAAAGAGAAAATAAGTTTTAAAGGTATAAAATTCAAAAATTGGTATAACTCTAAAAAATTTAAGTTTTTTTCAACTACAAATATTTCTGAAAGAAAACTTCAAATTGAAATAAAAAATGAAATTGATAGATATGGTGGTTTGATCAAATACTTATCTTTAGATAATGCTTTAGTTATAACAACATTATACAATAAACTGAAAGATTCAAAACTCAAGCCAGAAGATAATCTTATAAATCTGTTAATATTAAGAAATAGATTAGGGTTTAATTATTTTAAGTTGATGAAGGAAGATTTCAATGATATTAAATAATAATTTATTAGTCAGTGTAGTAATACCTACTTTTAATAGATCTACCAATTTACAGAACTGCATAGATTCAGTTTTAAAGAGTAATTATAAAAATATAGAAATTATAATTACTGACGATAACTCTAATGATGGTACAAAAGGAAAAATTTTAAAGAAATATAAAAATAAAAAAATTAATTATTTTTATTCAAAAAATAAGAAATTTCTTTCATATAACTTAAACAAGGCAATTAAAAAATCAAAAGGAGAGTTAATTCTTAAGTTGGATGATGATAATGTTCTGGATAAGAATGCAATTACAGAGATGGTTTCTACATTATTAATTGATAAAAGAATTGGCGTTGTTGGTCCAGTTGCTTTGTACTTAAAAAATCCAAATATTATTTGTCATGCAGGTGTAACTAAAAGAAGTAAAATAATGCGTAGGGCTATTTACTCATATGCAAACAAGGATCTTAAGACATTACCAACTACTTTGTCTGTAGAAGATTTCACAAATGTTTTTATGTTTAAAAGGGAAGCGATAATTAAGTCCGGCTTATTTGATTTGGAGATACCTTATATGGGCGAAGATAGCGAGTTTCAAGCAAGAGTTGTTAGAAATGGCTACAAAATAAAGCTTTGTAATAATGCATTTGTTTATCACAACATACCTTTCAAAACTGAGAAATATTTTATAAGGTTTAATAACGTCAGGCTTTATCATACTATGAGAAGTAAGATTTTATATGAAATGAGATATGCAAAACACCATCAAAAATTAACATTTATTATTTCAATACCTATTTACTGGAGTTATTATGCTTATAGAATATTCAAAACTAAAGATAAGTTTAATAATAAATTAACTCTTTTAAAAAATGTTATTAACGGAACCTTTAATGGATTTACCGATTCTATCAAGAAAAAAACTTCAATAGAGTACCTTGATTATTGAGTTGCAACTACTGTAAATCTACCTAACTCTTGGATTGCATTAGTTGTAGTACTTGTGGAATACATTACATAAACTACTCCTGATAACTTCGAACCTATTTTAATCCCAGAAGGCAACAAAGGAGAGTTCGGATCTATAACTGTTGTTACATACTGTTGACTTCCACTACCTAAGCTACTTAAAAAAGCCCAATTTCCAACTATTTGCCCCCAATAATAAACCGAGTTAGATGTATATCCAGAAGGCTGTGAAATTACTTGGCCATCTGGTACTGCTATGATATAAACATTACTCCATTGTTGACCTACTTGTCCGATATCTACGCCTATATACGGGTGTCCGGTATCTGGTGATCCCGAATAACTAGTACCTAATGTAATATTTGTGCATAAAAATCCAGAGTTAGCAATACATGCGTTACTTCCTCCTCCGAGATTGTTAAAAACCCCTAAAATAAATAAAGCTACTAAGGTTATTGCAATAATTAGGATTGACCAGCCATAAGTCATCAAGTACTCCATAGCGCTTTGAGCTTTGTATGATTTCAAAACAGATCCCTGCTATACCTTTAATTATGGTGCTATATAACCATTTTGCCAGTCTGTTGTATAAGTTCCTCCATTCTGTTGTCCGTTATAGTTATTTCCTGAGTAATCATTAGCATTACCATTAAGTGGCCACCAGCCAACAAGATTTTGTAGTTTAATAGGTACTCCACCTATTCCTTCATTATAAAGTGCTTTAATTTGATTAGCTGAAAGGCTTGTATTGTAAATTTGTATATTTGCTATATCTCCTCCCATATATGCAGATCCATCCCACGTTCCAATTCCTGAACCAAGAACTAGAATGCTGTTTGTTGTTAAAATTCCTGTTGTTGTTCTACTGCACATAGTTGAACCGTTTACCCAAACTATCTGCTCCTTTGTTATTGAGTTCCAGCTTGCTCCTAATTGATACCATGTTCCAGCTGTAGGGCCTTGTGTACATCCTATGTCATCTGCCCAGAAGTTAAGGTACCATTTTCCAGATCTAGAAAAGATTCCGAATCCTTGATCAAGAGCACCTGGGGGTTGTCCGCTCCAAGCATATCCTAAATCTCCATTACCTGAAGGAGGACTTGCAAGATTAGTTCCTGGAGGCCAATAAATCCAACCAAGTATTGTAAATGAGTTTCCTTGAAAAAATTCCTTATTTACATTAATGTAATTTCCAACTCCAACAAATGTACTTACTGTTTGTGGTAATTCATTGTTACAGGTACCTTCTAAATTTATACTTGAAATACTCTCTGGGCCTCCTGGTCTAAAAACTTGGCAACTTCCAGGAGGTAATTTAGGTCCTAATGACGTAGTGTTAAAAATTCCTAACTCGAAGAGTGCTACTAAAACAATGGCTATAATTAGAATTGACCATCCGTAAGTCATCAAGTACTCCATTGCACTTTGGAGCTTTAGTAGCTTTTTCATAAGCTCATACTATTTTTACTGTTTATAATGATTGTTTTTATGATTATTTGTAAAACCTAAAAATGAAACGAACTTATTTTCTGTATTGACGAAGTTGTTCTTGTTTAGGTTCCCATGCTTAATCACTTCGTAACTAACTGAATTTGTACATGCTGAAGAGTCATTATAATTAAATGAGTCACTGCTGTTCCATGTATTTATTATGTGATCACTGCAACTATGTTGTTCTTGATTATCATTATCACAGTTTATACTACTGTAGTGTGGATTTTTACATGATGCTGGTGTTGTTAAGGTAACTGCAGCTAATGATGAGTTAGAACTCAAGTTTGTTGTAAGATCTGTTACATGTACTTTGAAGTAATATACTCCCATTGCACTTTGTGGATATGTGTCAAATACATACTTTGCAGAGTTTGAGTCTGCAATTGCTACGAAACTATTTGTATATGGTGTTTTTACATACCATGTGTATGTGTAGTTGTTTACTGAAGATGTTGATACTGTATCTGCATAAAGTGCAAGCGACTCTTTTTTATGTATTGTAAAGTTTTCTGGCGTTATGCTTACATTTAAGTACTGTGGTTTGTATGGTACTTTTGATACATTAATAACTACTGAAGACGTTGCTGTTTTTCCTTTTGAATCAGTTACCATTTCAGTAATGTTATATGAACCTGTTCCCTCAAATGTTGCGCTGTTGTTTATTAAAGTTACATTGTTTGTTGGTGTTATTTTATACGAGTATGTGTAAGGTGCTGTTCCATATGTCGTTACGTTTGACAATAAAATAGTTGTATTTGTATATATTGTTGTATTTAATACAATTAACTTTATTAATGGTAATTGATTTACTATCACAGTTGCGTTGTTAGATAATGTTGAGTCATTTGCTGAGTCTTTTACGTTTAAGTTTATTGTATAATTTCCTACCTTTGGTGCAACATTAAGTGTCTTTGTTGTTGCATTGTTTACTCCATTAATTATCCATTGATATGAGTAATTTCCAAAACCGCCTGATACATTTGAGTATAGCGTTGCATTTTGTCCAAGGTCCAATACAGTTAGATTTGGTTTAACATTGACAACTAATGCGGGTGCTTCTACATTTACAGTTGCTGTTGTGTAGTTGCTCTGTCCAAATGAATCAGTTGCAGTTTCTTTTATTGTGTATGTTCCTGGGTATTTAAAAGTAAAGTTGTTTCCTTTTTGTGTAACATTTGAGTTATACATATATGTATAATTGTAAGGCGCTTCTCCTCCTGTCGTAATATTTTGCAGTGAAGCGGTTTGTGTTATTAATATAGTTTGTGTGCTTGGTGTTAATTGTATTTTTACTGCTGGGTTTACATTTATGGTTGAGTTGTTTGTTTTAAACGAATCATTTTGATTGTCATGAACAACTGCGTATACATTATAATTTCCAGGATTATCTCCAATAAATGTAAATGTACTTTGATTTGCTACCACTTTAACATTATTTACAAACCATGCATAAGTATAATTTCCCGTACCTCCTGTTGTATTTGCTTTTAATACCTCTGATTGACCTAAATCTATCTTTTTATACGTTGGATATATACTTGAGTTAAGTGGTGTGAATGTTGGCAAAACAGTTATATTTGCTTGAGCGGTTGCATTTGCATTATTTGTATCGCTGACTTCTTCAGTTATTTTATAACTGCCTGCTTTTCCAAAGAAGAATGAGTTTCCACTTCGATTAACATTACTTGAAATATTTAAATATTTATAAGAAGTATAATACTCTGAACCTGTGTACTGTACAGTGCCGTTTTGTGTATTGTTTGTAAACTTTATTGAGTTTCCTGCATAAATTGTGTCTGTTTGTGGAATTAAATTTAATACAAGTCTTGTATCTACTCCTTCATACGTTGAACCAGATCCTTTATTTCCTGCTGTGTCGGTAACATTTACATTTATTACATCAGGGTTTGATTCATCACTTACATTTCCATGAAATACTGCAACACAGCTACTATTTCCAAAGTTGCCACTTCTAGAAGTTACAAATAAGTCATAGTATGACCATGCACAACTATAGCTTCCATTTCCTCCTGTTATGTTAGCATAAACAGTTGTATTATAACCTGCATCTATTACTGGATATTGTGCTGTTACACCTACTGAAAGTGCAGCTCCATAAGAAGCTCCTATAAACAAAACTGATACTAATAATGATAGTATCCAAAACCTTTTCGAATTCATAATGTTACCCAAAATTAATGGTTCTTAAAGGTTTAATAAACAGTGCTTTTAATTCCTTTATAATAAGTATAAAAATTAAAACTCTAGCAATGAAACTGTTTTTATTGGGCTTAATATCTCCTTTCCGTTTAGTTGTTTTAGTTCTATCGCGAAGCACACACAAGCTACCACTCCATTTAACTTATTGACTAGGTTGCAAGCTGCTTTGGCGGTTCCTCCAGTAGCTAAAAGATCATCTATTATAACTACCTTATCATTACTCTCTAGCGCGTCTATATGCATTTCAAGGGTAGCAGAGCCGTACTCTAGTTTATACTCTTCTTGTACTGTTTTGTAAGGGAGCTTGCCTTTCTTTCTAGCTGGGATGAAGCCTTTATTCATTTTATTTGCTACCGCTGAACCTAGTATAAATCCTCTAGACTCAATACCAACTATGTACTTAAAATCAATATCTTTTAAAAGCTCAACAAGCCTATTAATTAATAATGAAAAAAGCTCAGGGTTTTTAAGCAAAGGAGTAATATCCTTGAAGATTATTCCTGGTTTTGGATAATCGTTTACATTTCTTATACTATTAATTAATCTTTCATTGTTTTTTCCTTCCATATTAATCCTTTTTATCCATTTATTTAAGTTTATCAAAAGTGATACCGCTATGTTAATATATTTATATATTTACTTATTATAAAACAGTAGGTTATAACTTAATTTATTTACTGAACTGATTAAATGAAGATAAAAAATATACCAAAAACAGTTGCTATAATTCCTGATGGAAATAGACGCTGGGCAAAATCTCACACCCTATCTATAATGAATGGATATGATTTAGGCGTTAAAAAATTCATAGAGTTTAGTGAGTGGTGTGTATCTTACGGAATAAACAACATAGCCGTGTGGGCATTTTCAACTGAAAACTTTTCAAGAGATTCAAAAGAGGTAAAAACATTATTTGCAATATACAAAAAGGTAGCAAATGATAAAAAAATACTTTCAAGATTACATAAAAATAAAACATCTTTAAAAATAGTTGGAAATAAATCATTACTTCCAAAAGATCTTCTAGTTTCATTAAAAAAAGTAGAAAAGGAAACATCAATTTATAAGGACAGAGTAATAAATATGCTTATTGCATATGGTGGAAAAGATGACATCTTACATGCAGTAAAAAGTATAGCTTCAAAAGCAAAAACAGCAGCAAGTATAAATGAAAAATTAGTATACAAATATTTATTGTCAAACACAGTTCCAGATATTGATTTAATTATAAGAACCTCGGGAGAAAAAAGACTTTCAGGTTTTATGCCTTGGCAAACTTCCTATTCTGAACTTTATTTTTCAGATAAGCTTTGGCCTGATTTCACTAAAAATGATTTACATTCTGCACTTAAGGAATACAACAAAAGACAAAGAAGATTTGGCAAGTAAAGTGTTTTTAAATGCCTGATGAAAAAAGAGACGTTACTCGTTTTACAAAGTACTTTGGATTAACAATTCCTGGAACTGGAACATTAATTTTAATACTGATACTATTTGGAGTAATCTCTGGAATTATAAGTGAGTTAATATTAAATCCTACTTCTAACTTACTTTACATATTAACATCAGGTGCAGGTTTAGGGATAACAATAATTGCATTTCCAGGAATATTGACTGGATTATTATTTAAAGTAATGAAAAGGTCATTAAAACTTAAACATGCATTAGTAGCTGTTCTTGTTATAACATTGACATATGCCGCATTTTTCATAATAAGCGCATTTACATACGAACTTACCAAAAATTATGGTTTAGCATTGATACCAATATTACTTAGCGATGCCGGAATCTACGGCTATTGGTTCATATTAAATAAGGTAGTTCTTAATCAAAGGAGAACGATTATATTTACTGCAGCAATACAATCAGTTTTAAACGCATTAATTTTCATTCCAATAAGCGGTATTTTGTTTACAATTAATGTATCTCCAATATATGTACTATTAAAACTAATTGCAGGAATGCTTGCATTCATGATTTGTGGTTATTTAATACTCTTCATTATGGATAGACCATCTAAAAAGTTAGCTAACTTTAGTGGAGTAGAGATAATGAGTCTTATGGTAGGTCAATGGCTGTATGGTTCTAAAAATAATACAAAGCCACTAGAAAAAATGGGAACTACTAGAGATATTCCTGTATCTATATTAGCGTTAAAATCAAAAAATAAATACAAAGCAATATTTGTAAAACCAAATATTCATTATGGTCCAATACAGGGTTTAGGTGGAAGCGTAACTACTGAATTATTAGGAAATAGAATAGTAAAAAGTTATGGCGCTACTCCATTCATACTACACGGAGCTGTAAATATAGAGGACAATCCTGTTAACTCTTCAGACATAAATATCATTTGGAACTCTTTGAATAAAGAGTTAGCATCAAAAAACAATAAGTCTTTCGAGAGTTCATCATTTTCATTATCAAAAGTAACTGTAAATAAATGTACTGCGTTGGGAATAAAATTAAACAACTCCTTATTACTCACACTTACAAAAGCACCATACGTTACTGAAGACATAGATAGTGACATAGGTTTAAGTTTTGAGTCTTTATCATCTAAATATAACTTAAACTGTATTTTAATTGATGCACATAATTCTCGTTTTGAATCGGCAGAAGCTGAAGAACTTAAAGGTATTTACAAAGGAAGCAGGTATGTTTCAAAATACAAAACTGCAATACTTTCTGTAATAAATTCATTAAAATCTTCAAAGAATGAAAAGCTACTTTTTGGTTCTTCTCATATAAAATTAAAAACATATCTTAAAACAAACGACATAGGTCCTGGTTATATGTCTGTTGGTGTATTCAAATCAAAAAAACAAAATTTCTGTATGGTTTACTTTGATTCAAATAATATAGCTCCAAAGTTCAGATCAAACTTAATAGAGTATATTAAAAATAGATATAAATTAAATGCTGAGTTGTACTCTACAGATACTCATGCAGTAAATACTCTTGCATTATCTGCAAGTAATGTTCTAGGTAAAACTACAAAAGAAAAAGATATACTTCCATATTTAGATAAAACAATTGAAGAAGCATTAAACTCATTAGAAGAAGTTAAACAATACTACTCAAAAATAACTATAAACGACTTTAAAGTTTGGGGAAAAGGTTCAGAAGAAACAATAATGCGAGCAAGTAGACAGATAATAAAAAGAGGTAAAAAATCAGTACCTTTTATAGTTGTTGGCTTCTTTATAATTGCAGCATGGGCAATATACCTTGCATGAGAACAAGTGTTTTTAATGCTTTTATATGAATACATTCTTTACTCAATTTCGTTTATTCTGTTATTATATAAAATCTTTACAAGTAAATCTTCAAAGGATTTATTCCTATTTATTTTATTTTCTTTAATATCTTTTTTAGCTGCAAATTATGCAAACTTAAACTTTTTACTACTATTTTCAGGATATGTTATTTTTAATATAATGATATCCTTATATGGTACAAAGTTTCTTGAAGTATTTTCAATTATCGGAACCTACTTTATTTTTATAACATACTTTATAGCACCTATACTAATACCTCTTGCAATATTTTTTGGTGGAATAAGCTCCTATGGTATTTATCCTAGAAAAAAACATAAAGTAAAGAAGACAACGTACAAAAAAGAATTATTTAGAAATGTGTTTACCATAATCTCTGGTTTTATATTAATACTTCTCCTTATCTTTTCTAATATTTCCCCATATTTATTAATCGGTTCAATATTCTTAATAGGAATTCTTCTTTTGAATACATCTATAATATACAAGACCGGGCCTCTGTCAAAGCTGTTGTATATTCTTGAAAGAAAAAACTTCAGATTAGGTCATGGTGCAATATGGCTTGGAATAGGTACTTGTTTTGCAATTTCATACTTTAGCTTCAATTATGCAATACCAGTTATATCATTTATTTTCATAGCCGATTGTGTTTCTCCAATTTTTGGAATAAAGTATGGCAAAATTAAACTTCCATATAACAAAAACAAGAGTGTTATAGGTACATTATCATACTTTATTGCAGGAGCAGTTATATCTTATCTCTTTATAGGTTATTTAGGAATAATACTTGCCGGAATAGGTGCAATAATAGAGTCACTTCCTGTACTTTTAGATGACAACTTTGATGTTCCATTTGTAATATTTTTAATTGTAAAAATATTTGGTTTATAATTATGTTGTGTTTATTATAAAATGAGATGTACTTTTAACAGTATTTAATGGAGTTTCTAAAACATATCTTCCATTTGCACATGTATTGTTTAAATCAAATGGTTTTGCATCTTTTATGTAATCAACCGTTCCATTTTGAAGGATCCAACTTTGTTCTAATGGTATTCTTGTATTAGCCATCCACATACATGTTTGTTGTGTTGAATTTAATACAAACAACATTCCATACGCTCCTTCAAAACTACCTCTATACATCATACCTCTTGTAAGTTGATAATTAGAAACAGCGAGATATACTGTTCTAGAAAAGCCTTGACAAGAACTACAGTTATAAACAATTATATCTGTTTTTCCAAAGTAAAAACTCAATGGAAATAAACCTAAATAGTAAATAAAAATTAAAGAAATAGTAATTAAAATAAAAAGAAAAATTAAGAAAAAAGAGAAAAGAAAGTTCCTTTTCAAGAAACTCACTATACTCTTCTTCCTCTTCTGCCACCAGGTCTCTTTGTTGAGTCAGTCGGTATTGGTGTTACTTCTTCAATACTTCCTATTTTGAAGCCGCTTCTTGCCAATGCTCTTACTACTGCCTGTGCACCTTGTCCTGGTGTTTTTGAGTTATGTCCACCAGGTGCTCTTATTTTAATATTAATATGGGTTACTCCTTTTTCAATAGCAACAGTTGCAACCTTATATGCCGCTTGTGTTGCTGCGTAAGGTGAACCTTCTTCGTGATCTGTATCTACCACCATTCCACCGCTTCCTACTGCTATTGTTTCAGCTCCTGATAAATCTGTAAGTGTTATTATTGTGTTATTTTTAGATGATAAAATATGCGCAACGCCCCATCTTGTACCTCTTTGTTTGTACTTTTCTTGAGCAGCTGCAACTTCATTTTCGTATGAAATATTTCCTTTCTTTGCAGCGTTTTGTTGCTGATTCTTTTCAGCTACTTTTTTACCTGATTTTTCAGCTTTCTTTTCTTTTGCCATTTAATCACTCTTTTTTAACTTCTACCTCCGCTTCTAGTGTTTTTGTATCGGCTCCTGCTGTTTCAGTAACGGTAGGTGGTATTTCTAAGTTTATTTTCTTATAATATCCTACTCCGCTTTCTTCATTTCTTTTGACTAGATAACTAGGTGAACTCATTCTTCTCCCATTTATTGAGATAAATCCGTGAGTTATCAACTGTCTTGATTGTTTTAATGTTTTAGCGAGACCTTTTTTATAAACGATTGTTTGTAATCTTCTATCTAAAATTGCTTGTGGTTTAATTACTAATATGTCGTCAGGTATTGCTGTTTCGCTTACTATGTTGTACTTTGCAAGTCTTTGAATTATATCCTTTCCTACTTTTTCGCTTGATACTCCTGATAAAACATTTCTTGCATTTCTTCTTACTCTTCTTATTTCGCTAGTAGCTCTCCATAACTCTGTGTGCTTTTTTAATCCGTATTCTTTAATTACTCTTCCTTCTTCTTCTATTCTTTTTTTATCCCACATTGTCGATGGTCTTTCAAATTTTTTACTATTACGTTTAGGTGCTCCCATTTAATCACTTCTTTTCATCTTTTTTAGCCGCAGCTTGTGCAGGCTGTACTGATTTCTTCATAACTCCTATTGTTGCTCCAGTTCTTCCTGTGTTTCTTGTTCTCTGTCCTCTTGCCTTTTGTCCGTATTGATGTCTTGCCCCAATCCATGTTTGAAGTTTTATTCCTGTATCAACATCGAATCTTGTTTTTACTATTAAATCTGTTCCTACTACGTGCATATCTTCTCCAGTTTCTAAATCTTTATTTCTATTTGCAAGAAATTTAGGTATTTTATATTTTAAAGGATCTTTTATTATTTCTTCTAATTGGTTTAATTGCTGATCTGTCAAAGTTCCTATTTCTGTAGAAACATCTATTCCGAACTTTTCTTTGTATCTAATTGCAATAATATTTGCCATAGTGTGTCCTACACCTTTTATTTGCATAAGTCCTCTCGTTATACTATATCGGCCATTGATGTCTCTTCCTGCCATTCTAATAATACTAGCTTCTACTTTTTCTTTTTGTCTAGGCTCCTTTACTTTTTGTTCTGTTTGGTCCATTATCGCACCATTTAAATTTAATTATTTTTAATTATTACTTCATTCTTTAAAACGCCAGGGCTGGGATTTCCATAACACCTTTTGAGTATTCAAAAAGCTTTATTTTGAACCCAGATGGCTCGAGAGCCATACGCTCACAGGTTCAATTTCCAGGCGTACGCGTTACCGGATTCTGCCACCCTGGCATTCGTATAATATACGCAGGTAAGCTTTAAAGCTGTTATTATACCTATACTTTATCCTTATTAGTATTTAAAACTTGCTTTATTCAACACATATCTTAAAACATAGCAGTACTTTTAATATTGCTCTTTTATATATTTTTTATTAAGTCCTTTACTATTGTTATACTCGAAAAAATGTTGTAAAAAATACAAATTATTTAGAAAGGTTTATTAATAGGTTTGTATAATTTCTAAACTTGGTTGATATAATGTCCGACTCAAAAATCCTAAGAAGTGTATTGAAAACAATGAAAGACAACTCCAAAAAACCAGAAGTTAAAGCAGAGGCTGCAGCTACCTTGGAAATCCATAATGAATTATGGAAAGAAATGGCACGTAGAGACGCAGTAAGACAAGCTGGTAGATCAAGAGTTTTTCCAAAGCGAAGATAATCAATTCTTTTCTTTTCGCATAGCTGGAAAAGCTAGTACTTCTTTTATTGATACATTATCTGTAAGTATCATAGCTAATCTATCTATAGATATACCTAACCCTGCTGTAGGTGGCATTCCATATTCTATAGCTTCTAAGAACTCTTCATCTGAAGGTGGGGCCTCGCTATCTCCTTCTTTTCTTTCTTTTTCTTGTTCTTCAAACTTCTTTCTTTGTTCTATAGGATCTGTAAGCTCTGAGTAGCAGTTTCCTTCTTCTTTTCCAGTTATATAAAGCTCAAATCTTTCACTAAGTTTTGCATTTCCTCTTTTGTCCTTAGTCAATGGACACATATATGCTGGGAAATCCAATACAAATGAAGGATTAAAAAGTTCAGGTTTAATGTATTTGTCGAATAAAGCATCAGCTACATGATAACTATTCTTAATTTTTATCTCTAGTTTTTCAGTTTTAGCAACTTTTTCTGCTTCTTTATCAGTTAACTCTGAAACATCAATTCCCGATTTTTTCTTAAGTTCGTCTACCCAGTAAATTCTTTTGAACGGAGGTGTAAAGTCTAACTCTTTTCCTTGATAAGTTATTTTATAACTGTTGAATAATTTTTTAACAATTCCACTTAATAACTCCTCAACCATTTTCATATAATCTTCATAATCCTTATACGCTTCATAACACTCTATTTGAGTGAACTCTGGGTTATGTGTTGAGTCAATATCCTCATTTCTAAAGTCTTTAGATACTTCATAAACTTTTTCAAAACCTCCTATTATCAATCGTTTCAAATAAAGCTCATCTGAAATTCTAAGAAATCTATTTTCATCAAGAGCATTATGCTTTGTTATAAATGGCTCTGCGTTAGCACCACCGTATACTTCTTGAAGAACAGGTGTTTCAAACTCTATGTAACCTCTATTATCTAAGAACTCTCTCATACTTTTTAATATCTTTGATCTAATTATGAAAAACTCCTTTACTTTTGGGTTCATTATTAAATCTAAATGTCTTTTTCTGTATCTTAATTCGGTATCTTTTAAACCATGGAACTTTTCTGGTAGTGATCTTAATGATTTAGCAAGTACTATGATCTCTTCTGCAGCTATGCTTATCTCTCCTCTTGTTGTCTTTGTAACTACTCCTTTTACTCCTATAATATCTGCGACATCTGAGTTTTCTATTATTTTTAAATATTCTTCATTAATTGTATCTTTTTTAATTAGTATCTGTATTTTACCACTTTGGTCTAATAAATCGATAAAATAAATACCTCCCATTTTTCGTATATTTATTATTCTTCCCGCAACACTACTTTTTTTGTCTTTCAACTCTTCAAAGTTTTTTATTATTTCTTGAGTGGTATGGTTTCTATCGTAAGTGTAAGGATAAGGATTAATCCCCATATCTATTAACTTTCCAAGTTTTTCTTTTTTAAATTCGTCCAAAGTAAAACCAATACTATTTCAAATAACTCATTTTTATACTTTATCTGCAAATTAACCTTCAGTATAATTAAGTAATGTTAACAACAACAATCCTGAGTTGCTTATTGTTATTGGCTTTGTTGATTTCGGATATATGCTAATTTGTATAACCTTATTTCCATATTGGGCAATAATACTAACACCATTTTTACTATTGGTAAACTGTGTATTGTTTGTTATTGTATAACTGTAATCATTATTCAAAGCTGAACTTACAGTTGTTGTATTTTTATTGTTTGAGTTTAACTCAGCGTCTATATTGTCATAATTACTACTTGCATTACTTCCTGTGTTGAAAAGTTCTATGCTTTGTTTTACCGAATCTCCATTTAGTGTTGTATAATTTGTTATTGTTTTCTTAATACTTCCGTTAATTGTATCATTTTCTTGAGATCTAGAAGTAACATTCCAAACACCTCCTAAAATCAATGAAAGTTGTTTTGTTGTTAAATTTGTAACATTTCCTGGTACTGCAATAGTAGAAAATTCATTCATTATTTTTTGTTGAAGTTCCTTCAAATTTAAGTTATACTTATTTAATTTTAATGTGTTGTTTTCAGAATACAAACTTGTTTGTATTAAGTAATTATTATCTGGGCTTATATATCCTAAAAGTTGTTGAGTTTTGTTCTTTGCATTTAGTATAACTCCTAAAACTTTTGTATATGATGTGCCATTGTCAAATGAGTTATGACTAATGTTCAAATTACCTCCATTGCTTAAAGTTTGTAGTCCTCCGTCATAAACTCCTACTACTGAAGTTGTATTTATAAAGTTTCCAACACTCAAGGTAAAGTTCTCTAAACCGTTTGTGAAGTTTTCTATAGTATACTTTAATCCACCTTTTGGCAATCCTGCTGTTACATTATATCCATCTATAAATTTCCAATTACCCCCAAAGTTTTTGTTTAATGTTGTTATATTTATTAAAATAACATTTGTTGAAGTTGGGGGTAATCTGCTTAAGTTATCTAAAGATGTACTTTGATTATTCACTAATATCTTTGCATTTTGTATTATCTCTAATAAATTAATCTCTCCTGGAAGTACTAAGTTTTGTGTAACATTTATTTTATTACTGTAAATATTTATTATTGACAAATCATTTCCATAAATGGATATTGCTCCTATGTTATTTTTGCTAGGTATTATGATACTTTTATTTACAAAAATATGTGCTGAGTGGTCATTACTCAATGCACCATTTATTCCACTTACTTTTGAAATCTCTAAATTAAAAACTGAAAGTGCATTTGAGTTGTCATTAAAGTTAATAGTTCCTAAGGTTAAATTATATCCTAATTTATTTGAAAAGTTTTGTACTTTTATGTAATTTTCACCAGAGGCTTTTTCTGTTAAATTCAACTTTAAAAATGCAGTATTGAGTTCTTCCCAATTTCCAGAATATATATTATTTAAATAGGTAGTAGAAACGTTTGATATTTGTAATTGTATTGTTTTATTTTCAATACTTTGTAGAAGAGCCATTAACTTCGGTGTTGTACTTTCTAATGTATAATTTCCATTGTAAAACATAACTACTTCATAAAAATACTTTCCAAAAGGAGTCATTGCTATAATTGCATTTTTATAATTTGAAGCAGGGTTAGTTGCATTGAAAGCTATTGCAGGTGACTCGCTTTCTAAAGTTTGGTTTAATATTGTAACATTTAATTTTGTTTTTATGTTTGCAACTTGTATGTCGTAAAACTCACTTGCATTTATTGAACTGTTGAACTCTAATCTAAAAAAAGTAATTTTTCTGTTTCCATTATTTGTATAATTATATAATGTAATATTACTTTCACCACTTCCTGGTGTTCCAGGTGCTTGTATTTCCTGTGAGAACTTCCATGATTTACCCAATGTGTTATTTAATGCTGTAGAGTTAAGATTATAAAAATTATTCTGTGAAGATAAAATTTTTACACTTGAATTTGTTGTTGCGCTATTTCCATTTGTTGTTGTAAGAGAACCGATTCCATTTCCAAAAGGATTACTGTTATTACTTGTTACATTTTTACTTGCACTATTGTTTCCTCCTACGAAAAATACTATACCTGCTATCACAACAATTAATATCACTACACTTGCTATCAATAAACTACTCTTCATTAACTCACGTTTTTATACATTAATTTAATTCAATACAATTAATAATACTTTATATATTGTATGGTTAATAAAATATTATGAATAGAAGGAATTTCATGAAAAAAATAAATAAAAAACTAAAAACAAAAAAACAAACACATGCACAATCAGCAATGGAGTATCTTTTGACTTATGGGTGGTCAATTCTAATTATTGCTATTGCACTTGTTGTTTTATTTGAGCTAGGTTACTTTAATGGTGTAAATTTAGGAGTTCCTTCTGAATGCACTGCACAAATTGGCTTTTTATGTACTACTCCTAATCTTAACTCAACAGGAAATCTTACTCTTACTATTGGAAATAATGGAGGTCAAGATCTTGTAATAACCGGTTTAGGTTGTTCAAATTCATCAGCAGAACCTACTACATTTTCTCCAGTACTACTTACATTAGGGCAAGCTCAATCAAAACAAGTTACTTTCGAGTGTCAATTAGCTTCACAAACAGTAGGTTCTTCATTCAAAGGTTCATTATGGCTCAAATCAAGCACTGGTCAAGTAGAACAGTTAGGTATAGCATCTGCAACTGTGACTACAAGTTCATCTATAAGTCCTTCTGGAAATAATGGTCAAGGTTTATTATTAATAGCAAATCAAAAAGGAGGCTCATCTAAAAATGGAAATATTATAGAAATTAATGCAAATAACGACACATTAATAAAAAATATTGATTTTCCTGGCTCGTCATTTGAAGATCCTACTTTCACAGCGTTGGACTCATCTGGCCAATTTTTATATATAGTTAATACCGAAGGTGGTTCATCAAATGTAGGAAATATTTTGATAGTTGATACTTCTACAGATCAGGTGGTGAATAGTATTTCATCGAGTTCTTTTTACTACCCTACCGGAATTGCATTTTCTCCTAACGGTGCAGATTTGTATGTAGCTAATCTCGAGGGTCTATCATTAGGTTATAACGCTGGAAATATTTTGATAATAAATGTATCTTCTGGACAAGTAGTAAATAGCATAACATCAAGTTATTTCGCCTATCCTGATGGCATATCACTTGCTCCAGATGGCAAATCTATTTACGTAGCTAACAATGAAGGCGGATCTTCATCAAGCGGCGATATAACAATAATTAACACATCTACAAATCAAGTAACAACCTCTATATCTTCTCCTTCATTTGATTATCCATACGATGTTGCGTTCACTCCAAATGGCAATTATGCATATGTAGTGAATCAAGGTAGCGGTTCCTATAATCCAGGAAATATTCTAATAATTAATACATCAACAAATCAAGTGGTCAACAGCATAATCAACGGAAGTGTATTTAGTAATCCTAGCTCAATAAGTATCTCTGGAAATTATGGTTACATCGCAAACAAGGTATACCTTACAGTAATAAACACAACATCAAATAAGATATCTTATAGTGTGACGCTCCCTTCCAATTATTACGATACATACATGAACAACTTAACCGTTCCTGAAGTTTATACATATTTTTATTCTGGAATATCAATTTCTAATAATTTAGCATATATAACTAATCCTGATGGTGGTTCATTTCTTACTGGAAATCTAACTGTTTTTAATCTTCAGACAAACAAAACAGTGGGCAGCGTTGGTCCGGTAAATCAACCTGTAAATCCTAATTTTGTTTCAGTACAAGGAAATAACGCTTATATAATAGCTACGTATCTTTTGTATTCTGATAACTTACTTAATAATAACGCCCCACAATCAATAAATGGCTCATTTAGTTATCCAACAAGTATAGTGCCATACAATCAAGACTTGTACATAACAAATATCAATAGTGGTTTACATTTAAATGGAAATATTCTCATAATGAATCCTTCAACGTACCAAACTACTGGGTCTATAAACTCTTCAAGTTTCGATAGTCCAGAAGACATAGCCTTTTCAGGAAGTTATGGTTACGTTGTAAATGAATATGGAGGTTTTAATTCAAAAGGAAATGTACTAGTTGTCAATATGCAAACAGGAGATGTAGTTAATAGCATAAACTCAGCTTCAATAAATAATCCTAAAGCTATCACAATATCTGGAAATTATGGTTATCTAGCAAACACCGCAAATGTATTAGTGTTGAATTTAACTACTAATACAGTATCAACTGGAATTACTATCCCGGGTAGTTCTGTCTATAGCTTAACAACTTCCGGAAAGTACTTATATGTTCCAGACTCTGCATCTTCATCAAACAAATTAACAGTTATAAACACAGTAAACAATCAAATAGTTAAAAACATAACTGAAAGTTATCTAAACACATCAAAAGGAATAGTTGTTGTATAATTTTAATTTTATAAATTAAAGGAGCTTAAATCCTTTAGTGAACTGGTCTATTTCCGTGTCTTTCCAAGGTCCCACTCCCAATGCAGTTATAGTTCCTGGAGGTAGTTGTGTATGTCCTGCATCGCTTACCAATGCACAAGGTATTTCTTTATACTTAAAAGCCTCAAAAAGTTTTTTTAGAACCTTATCATCTTCTACTTTCAGGACTATCTTTTTTTCACCTGTACTTAACCACTCCTGAGCTACTTTTTTATTTATTTTTTCTGCTGAAAAATAAGACATTAATGAAGCATGAGCTACTTGTGCAGCTAACTTTCCTCTTCCCATTTCGATATCCATTCTTACTAATATAACTTGTTTTATTTCTTCCATTTATTTATCAACATCTTTTCTTAAAAATTCTTTAATTGAGGTTGTCATATCATTTATCTGTTTAAGTTCTTTTTCTTCCTTTTCACTTAACTCTCTATATTCAGATTTAATATTCTTTTCTATTGCATCTAATAACTCTACCCACTCTTCTGCATCATCTTTTATTATTTGTATTATGCTTTGATCTTTAGATAAAACTTCCAAAAGCTCAATCAATTTTTTGTTATCCTCAACTTCCTCTCCGTTATTCAGTCTATTAGTTATATGTTCTTTAAGTTCCATTATTTCAGAATGTGTTACCTTATTATTCATCTCAGTTATTCTCTCCATACTTCTCGCAAAGTTTTTTACAGAATCATATAACTTTTTAATAAGCTCATTCAACGACAAAGTTTTAATGTTCATAAAATTTACTCTCTTTTGTACTGCTTTAACTCTACTCTTTTATTTAATCCTAGAGAAACTAATCCTACTCCTAATGAAGTTATTCCTAAGAAGAAAAATCCTGCAGTTCCATTGCTCATTATATCTAAAGGTTTAGAGACTGCATTATTAACTACCGCATTATATGTTGCACATGCTTCTGAAACAAAGTAAGTAGCAGTAGAAAGAATACCTATTTTTGTATACCTACTTGTTTTTTTGTTTTTAAAATAAATATTTTCTTCAAGCTTTTCTAATGATTTATCTAAAATCTTCTTTGCTAATGGCATACTAAAAAAAGCTATGGGTAAAGCATCAAAGTATGTAAATCCATTAGTATTAGAACCATTAACTCTCAATAGTATATCTAAATCTGCAGTTACAAGTCCAAGCGGCATTGCAACATTTCTACTTAAAAACTTAGCTAAAGAATCTAAATTTTTAGCTAGAACTGTTTTTTCACTAACTTCTTTATTTTTTACATTTAACTTCATACGCTCAGTATTATTCTTTATCTAGAAAAAGATATATACCCTTACAATTGATCGAATTTTATACAGTTAAAAATAGTAAGACTGCAAAACACAGAACAACATAGAACACTAATATTAAACTTTTTATACATATATTATTAGTTGAGATTTTTGGAGTTAAGCATAAGTGAATCAAGAGCAGTAATATCTACTTTAATTAGTGAGTACTATCTCAAAGCAGATGATATTTATCCAGATAAAATTTCAGAACGTGAGTTCGGAGTAGGGGATTATGAATCAAAAATACGTTCAAGACATATCTCTTTTGAAAGTAAAAAAGCTTTTAAAGAGTATCTAGTTAAAAACTCCCCTCCTTTTATTTCTTGTTCAACTGCTTTTTATAAACATCCTTCATTTAGGCCAATGGAAAATAAAGAATGGCAAGGTTCAGAGCTTGTTTTTGATCTCGATGCAACTGATATGAAGTTACCTTGTCAATCACAGCATGGGACATCATGGGTATGTGCGATTTGTTTATCTTCTGTAAAAGAAGAAACAATAAAACTTATAGAAGAGTTTTTAATTCCAGATTTTGGTTTTTCAAAAGATGAAATCGAGATAAATTTTAGCGGTAATCGAGGTTATCATGTACATATCAAAAAAGAAAGTACCTTTTCATTAGATCAAGCAGCAAGAAAAGAAATAAGTGACTACATAACTGGAAATGGTGTTGAACCAGAAGCATTTTTCAATTTAGAAGAGTTAAAAAAAGATACTGGAAGAACAACAAAAAAATTAATAGGGCCTAAAATAACCGACGGAGGTTGGTCTGGAAAAATAGCAAGAAATTTCATTAAAGAGTTAGAAAAAGGTTATGAAAATTTAATTTTATTAGGAATGGAAAAAAGCGTTGCAAGAAATTTATATAAGAAAAAAGCGTTAATCGAGTTAGGAATAAACAATGGTAATTGGGATATGGTCTACATAAAAAATAAAGGAGATTTCTGGAAAGATGTCTTAAAAACACAATCAATATACCAAAGCGATAAAATAGATCAAAATGTTACAAACGATCCTTCACATATGGTAAGATTAGCAAACACAATACACGGAGAAACAGGTTTACTATCAAAAAAGGTATCATTTAATGAACTAACTAACTTTAATCCAATGGCCGATACAGTACTTTTTGATAAAGGAACTATAAATGTAATTGCAAATTCTGAAAATATATTGCATTTAAACAATCAAAGTTTTGGGCCTTTTAAAAACGAAAAAACCGAGTTACCAACATTTGCAGCTGTTTACCTGTTTTTAAAAGGAAAAGCAGTTTTTTTAAGATAAAAATTATTTTTCAAAGAGGACAAAAACAAAATTCATCTCTATACATACAAAATTTAATGATTGTTTATTGGTAACCTACTTTCCACATCTTTCCATGTATTTACATGCAGTTATCCAAAAGATATTTAAATACGTTTAACCATAAATATTGAGTATTCTGCATACCTTTATGTTAAAGGTATTATACTGCAAGGTTTTTAATCTTGTATATTGTAAATATTAGTGTTAATATTCTCGTATGAGAATAATCTAATAAAAATAAAAAGCAGAGAATAAATCGGTGCTATGAATGGGCGCTTATAAATACATAAAAGAGAGCTTTCAAAACGAATACAAAAACAGAGAACAAGTGCTAAAGTCACGTGTATCTGAATGGAGAAAAGGTCCATCACTTCAAAGAATAGAAAAACCTTCAAATGTAGCTAGAGCAAGAGAGTTAGGATACAAAGCAAAACAAGGTGTAATCGTAGTAAGAAGTTGTATAAGAAAAGGTATGAGAAAGAGAGAAAAGCCACGAGGAGGAAGAAAGCCTTCAAAGAACGGAAGATTTTTTTCATATTCTAAATCATTACAATCAATGGCAGAAGAAAGAGCAGCAAGAAAGTATCTTAATGCAGAAGTATTGAACTCTTACTATGTCGGAGAAGACGGAAGATATAAGTTTTTCGAAATAATATTGATAGACAGATCAAATGGCTCAATAATGTCAGATCCTTTGTACAGTAAAGTAATAAAATTAAGAGGAAGAGCATTCAGAGGTTTAACAAGTTCAGGAATAAAGCACAGAGGAATGGCGCATAAAGGAAACACAACAAAGGTATCAAGACCAAGCGTAAGATCAGCACAAAGAGGAATAAGGGTTTAATGATGGCAACCGCAACGCTTAATATTGAGTTAACAGAAAGTATTCAGTATCCTTCATTAATGAATGATGAAAACTTTAAAGATTCAGAAGTATCTATAAAAGCAATGAAGAATGGTTTAGCAATAACATTCAAAGCAGAAGATCCTAAAGTTTTGCTATCATCAATTGGTAGTACAATAAGGAAATTAAGAGTTATAGAAGCTGTTTCAGAAGTTTCAACTGTGGATAAAAAAGCAGAATGAGGTTTTAAAGATGAGAAAAGGTTCATTAGAGTATTGGCCACATAGACGTGCTAAAAAGCAGATGCCTAGAGTTAGAACTTACTTAAAACAAAAAGAAAATGGTTTCTTAGGTTTGGTAGCATTCAAGGCAGGAATGACTCACATGCTCATGATAGATGACAGTGAATCACCAGCAAAGGGTACTGAGGTCGCAAGAGCAGTAACTGTTCTAGAAGTTCCAAAGATACACATTTATGGTTTAAGAGCTTACAAGAAAGGCTATGTTTACAAAGAAGTAGCTAACGAGGTTTACGATTCTAAAGTAGCTGTTAATGTAGGTATAAAAACAACTAAAAATACAGATATTTTAAAGTTAAAATCAATGGCAAATGATTTAATTGATGTTACAGCACTAGCATATCTCGATGCTGGCTCATTAAGTTTTGGAAACAAAAGAGTAATGAGATTTGAAATTCCAGTAGGCGGAGAAGATGCATCATCAAAGCTTTCATTTATCGAAGGATTTATAGGTAAAGAAGTTAAGATAAATGACTTCATAAAACCTGGTGAGTACTTAGATTTAACTTCTATTTCAAAAGGAAAAGGATGGGCAGGAGTAATAAAAAGATTCGGCGTTTCAAGACAGTACAGAAAAGCTACTGGAAAGGTAAGACACGTCGGAACTATGGGAGCATGGCACCCACCAAAAGTTCTTTTCACAGTTCCACACTCTGGTCATAAGGGTTACAACTACAGAACAGAGATAAACAAAAGAGTACTAAAAGTAGGAAATGAAAAAGATACAAACTCAATAAACATAAAAGGCGGTTTCACAAATTACGGAAATATTAACAACGAGTTCATAGTAATAGATGGTAGTATACCTGGTTCTGCAAAGAGACTTGTAAGAATAAGAAAAGCAATAAGAAATAAAACAAAGGTAAAAGAACCACAAATAGTGTATACATCATTGGAATCAAAACAGTGAGATAAATGGAGGCAAATATTTACAATATCAATGGAGAAGCTTCTGGAAAGATTAAGTTACCAGAGGTTTTTGACGTAGAGTTCAGAGAAGATTTGATTAAAAGAGCAATACATAGCGAACAAAGCAAAGAACTCCAACCACAAGGTCACTACTTAATGGCAGGTCTTAATACAACAGCCGTATATGTTGGAAAGTATTCGGGATACAGAAGAGGAAGACACATGGGTATTGCAATAAGACCAAGACAGAAGTTAGGAGCAGGAGCAATGGGAGATGTAAGAAAAATACCTTCATCAGTAAAAGGTAAAAGAGCACACCCACACAAAATAGAAAAGATAATTGTAGAAAAAATGAATACTAAAGAATACATAAAAGCAATAAAATCTGCAATAGCAGGTTCAACTAAAAATGAATTATTAGAAAAGAAACATATATTTGAAAAGAAGGTATTATCTCCAATAGTAGTTGAAAACAAAGCAGAGGAACTTTCAAAAGCAAAAGATATTATTTCATTAATGGATAAATTAGGTCTTTCAAAAGATTTAGAAAAATCACATAAACCTAGATTAAGAAAAGGTTTGTCAAGAAGTTCTAATAAAAGACGTTTCAGGAAATCAGTAATAATAATAGCTAAAAACGCATCGAAGGTAGAAAAAGCAGGAAGAAATATACCTGGAGTAGATGTCTGTTCAATAGATTCATTAACTGTGAACAAATTAGCACCAGGTGGATTACCAAGAGTAGCAATCTGGACTAAAGATGCAGTAGAATCAATTGAAGCTACATTAAAAAAGAAAGAAGAGTGATATTATGGTATTAGAGTATCCAATAGCTACAGAAAAAGCACTTAACATGACCGAAAGGAACAACACTATAATTTATGTTGTTACAAGTGACTCTACAAAGACAACTATTAAAAAAGAGTTTGAAGATACATTTAAAGTAAAGGTACAAAAAGTTAATACTGTTTTAGAGCCTAATAATGTTAAACGAGCTTATATTACACTTAAAAAAGAGTATCTTGCATCTGAGATCGCAAAGAAACTTAAATTAGTATGAAGGTGAAATGAATGGGAAAAAGACTTAAACAACAAAGACGTGGAAAAGGCGGAAATGTTTTCAGAAAGCCTGCAAACCACTTTAAAGCGGATGTTATGTTCCCTAAATATGTTCAATCTAAGGTAATCGGCGAGGTTGTCGAGTTCATAGATGATCCTGGACACACAGCACCTTTAATGAAAATACTTTACGATAATCACAAAGAAAATGTATTAATAGCACCTGAAGGAATAAAGTTAGGAGATAAAATAGAAGAAGGATTAGGCGCATCAATGACTTTAGGAAGTATATTAAAATTAAAAGATATTCCTGATGGAATGCCAATTTACAACATAGAATCATATCCTGGTGACGGAGGTAAACTCACAAGAGCAGCAGGAACATTTTCAACTGTTGTTGCACACACTGGTAACACAGTAACAATCGCAATGCCTTCAAAGAAAAGTATTGATTTAAGTCCAGAGTGCAGAGCTGAGATAGGTGCTGTAGCTGGTGGAGGAGCAAAAACAAAACCAATAATGAAAGCAGGAAAGAACTTTTATATTAAACACGCTGTTAACAGAACATGGCCTATAAACAGAGGAGTTAAGTCAAACCCTGTAGACCACCCATTCGGAGGAAAACAGCACCACAAGGGAGCATCAAGTATGGTCTCAAGAAATGCACCTCCTGGAGCAAAGGTTGGTCACATAGCAGCTAGAAGAGTAGGTAGAAAGAAGAGAGGATGATATGGCAAGGCAATATAAATTTAGAGGAAAAACAATAGAGGAAATAACACCTCTAGATATTACAAAGTTTTCTTCAATGTTAACTTCAAGACAAAGAAGATCAATAAAACGTTTAGGTCATGAATACAGAGAGTTAATGGAAAAGGTTAACGAAGCAATTAAAACAAAAAGCGAGAAGGTAATAAAAACACACATACGCGAAGCTGTAATACTACCTAGCTGGGTTGGTCTAAAGTTTGGAGTTTACAATGGTAAAGAGTTCAAAGAAATGACGATTACTGAACAAATGCTAGGTCATAGATTGGGAGAGTTTTCTTTCAGTACAAAAAGAGTTATTCACTCTGCTCCTGGTATCAGAGCTACAAGAGGTAGTAAGTTCTTAGAGGTGAAGTGATGAAATATTCATTCAATTTAAATATAAGTAAAGATGCGTTGGCATACGCTTACAAAGACGACATTAACGCAAGTTACAAAGATCTTGGAGCTGTATGTGATGCAGTAAGATACTTAAAAGCAAGCAGCGCAGTAGCATTAACTGAAAAGTTATCTAGAATGGAGATGCCTATTTTATTCAGAAGACACAACAAACACATGGGAGCAAGACACGAACTTCATGGTAGAAAAGGTAAGTATCCAGTAAAAGCTGCAAAAGAAGTAAGGTTAGTTCTTTTAAATGCAATTGCAAATGCAAATAGCAAAGCACTTCCAGGTGAAGACCTTATAGTCTTACATGCATGTGCAAATAAAACCCAAATAGTAAGAAGACAACCATCAAAAGGTAGTATCTCTTGGGGTAGAGGAATGTATGGAAGAAGCGCATTGATGCACAGCGACATTGAGTATGCAAAGATTGAGATTATCTTAGGAACACCTGATGAAAAAGAAATGACAAAAAACATGAAGTACTTTATACATAAAAAATCAAGAATTTCAAAGAAGTTAGAATCTGTAGAAAGAGTCAAAACAGTTAGAAAGGAAAAACCAAAGGATAAATCAAAAGACTCAAAAGAAGAAAAACCAAAAGCAAAAGAACAAAAAGAAGTAAAACAAAATAAAAATATAGCAGTAAAAACAGAAGAAAAGAAAGCAGAACAAAAAGTAGAAAAACAAGAAGTAAAAACAGAACAAAAACCAAAAGAAATTGAACAAAAAACAGAGGTCAAAGCAGAAGCTAAAACAGAAAATGTTGATAATAAAGATTCAAAAGATAAAGAGTGAATTGTGTGGTAGTAGAAAGAAAATTTATATCAGATCTTATAATAAAAACAAGAATTTCCAGATATATGGAATCTAAACTTGCAAGAGCAGGTTTCTCAAGAGTTGAGATACAAAAAACTCCTATAATAACAAGAATAACACCTTATGTTATGAATCCAGGAAGAGTAATAGGAAGAGGAGGAGACACAATAGATTCACTGACTGAAATTATGAAGAAGAAGTTCAAATTAGAAAATCCACAAATAAGCGTAGCAGAGGTACCAAATGCTAAATTGGAACCTAGATTGGTAGCAAAATCAATAGCTAACTCATTAGAAAGAGGAATTAATCCTAGAAGATTAATCCACACTGCAATAAAAGAAATTATGGAAAACGGCGCACTAGGAGCTGAGATAATAGCTAAAGGAAAGCTAGCAGCAAAAGGCGCACGTGCAAAGAAGCTAAAAGTACGTTTAGGTTATCTTCCTAAATCTGGAAACTCATCAAAGCTTGTCGATGTAGCACAAATTACTTCTTATCCTAAATATGGAGCAATTGGAGTAACAGTAAGAATAGTACAACCAGGAACAAAGTTCCCTGACAGAGACGTTAAAAAGATAGATATTCCTAAGAACATAGCAGCTGCTGGTTTCAACAAGAAACCAATTGATGCAAGAAGGTAATTATTCAAATAAATGTTTAAATATCTTTACAAACAAAATGATAATTATGAAAATAAAAGAACTTAGAGCACTCTCAAACGAGGCTTTATTAGCAAAGTTAAGCGAGCTAAAGCTTGATAAGGGGATAGAGAAACGTAAAATCGTCTCTACAGGAGTTTCAAGCAAACAGGTAAAGCTAAGAGAGATGAAAAGAACAATAGCACAAATACTAACTCTTCTTAAAGAAAGAGGTGCAGCAAACTAATGCCTGACATTTGTCCAAAATGTGGTCTCCCTAAAGAGATCTGTGTTTGCGATGTTTTAAACAAAGAAACAAACCGAAAAATAAAAGTATACACTGAAAGGAAAAAGTTCAAAAAATATATGACTGTAGTTTCTGGTTTGACTGGGGATGAAGTAGACAAAACAGCCAAAGAGTTAAAACGTATGTTAGCTTGCGGTGGAACCTCAAAGAAAGGAATAATAGAACTTCAAGGAGAGCACAAAGAAGCCGTAAAGAAAGCACTACTCACTTTAGGTTATCCTGAAGAAAGCATCGACGCTTCTTAATTATAAACACTGATACTGTTTATTTTTATTTCTTATTTTTACTACTTATTTTAAACTAAGAACAACAAATCCCTTATTTTTAATCTCTTCTTCACTCCAGTACTTCATGTCCTTTGTGTGTAAAACATACGTTATTTCTTTTTTAATAACTCTTCCTGTATATGTACTTTTTTCATTATCCCACTCCTTTAAAACTAATACATCTCCTTCATTATACTCTCTATCATCAAGTCTTAACTCAAATGTTTTCTTTCCTGAAAGTATTCGTTCAAAAAAAACAGGCCAAATCTTTTTTTCTATTTCCATTTATTCACCAATATCCTATTTCCTAATTAATTTTATATTTCTGAACTTGGACATAAATCTTTCAAGACACATCTTTCACAGAACTTTTCTCTCGCTGTACATGTGTCTCTTCCAAGGGCAATAAAAAGATTAGAAACAACCTTCCAGTACCTTTCAGGAACCTTCTTTTTGAGATCTACCTCTATTTTATCTGCTGTTTTATTTTTTGATAAACCTAATCTTTGCGAAACAACAATGCAATGCGTATCTACTGCTATTCCATACTTTGCTATATTAAATCCTTCATTAAGAATTACATTTGCAACCTTTCTTCCCACTCCTGGAAGCTCCAATAACTCTGGCATTGTTCTAGGAACATTTCCATTGAACTTTTCTATTAATATTCCTGATGCTTTTTTCAAGTGTCGTGCCTTTGTTTTGTAATAGTTTAAACCACTTAAATCTTTATACAAACTTTTTATATTTGCACTAGAGTAATCATCAAATGTTTTATACTTCTTAAAAAGTTCTTTTGTAACTTTGTTAACTTGATTATCATTACATCGAGGAGATAAAAGTACAGCAACTAAAAGCTCTGTATTATTTTTATGTATAAGCTCTGTATGTAGTTTATCATTATATTTATCCAAAAGTCTTCCTATGATAAGTTCTGTAGAAGCAACCATAAATATAAATTACTTAAAAAGAATTATATATATGTTTAAATTTGCACAATGTGTTGATTACTTGAAAAAACATTTATATTTAATAGGTATAGACTCTGCCCCATTATGGTTAATAAAAGAGCTAACTGAAAAAGGATCACTTAAGGGATTTCAAAAAATATTAAATTACGGTTCTTTAATAGAGATGGACACAACAATGCCGCCTATGACAGGTGCAGCATGGCCAACTATTTATACAGGTAAAAATCCTTCAGTTCATGGGGTTCCTGACTTCTTCGAGATGAAAAGTGATTATACTCCAGATTTAGCCTTTTACAATGCTGAAAAAACTCCTCCATTTTGGAAAGAGCTTTGTAACAAAGGGCTAAACTCTCTTGTAATAACACCAGCAATGGATACTAATGTTCCAAGTTATAAAAATTTAGATTTCATAAGTGGTTTTCCATTAAAAGCAAAACCAAACTCTGAGTTCATTGAGCTTCTTATGAAAAAAGAAAACTTCACTGGAGAACCAGATATAGAAAAGGACATGAAAGCAGGAAAGATGACTGAAAAGGAAGCTGTAACTCATTTTGTAAAAAGTATAGTTTCAAGGTCAAAGATAGCAAAAGAAGCTATGGAAAAAAAGAAGTACAACTTTGTTTATGTTTGTTTTACTGAAACAGATAGATTACAACACTTTGTATTAAATATGAAAGATTATTCTGAGTATTTATTACCAATATACAAAGCAATAGATAACTTCATACAACTTTGTATAGAGAGAGCAGAAAAAGAAAATGGAGTTGTCATGTTGGTTTCTGATCATGGCGCTCAACCAATAAAAGAAAAATTACTTATTAATTCATGGTTAGTGAAAAATAACTTCGCAACACTAAACGACTCTATTCTAAAAAGTATATCTATGTCATCTACTCAAAATGAAAAAGCTCCTTTATCTTACTCAATAAGAGAAAAGGCTATGAAAACGGGTTTAAGAAAAGTATACGATAAACTTCCTCATAGTGCAAAGAAAGTAGTCCATAAATCAGTAGGAAAGGTTCTTTCATCTGCTTCTTCTGGAGAGTATACACGTTTACATTTATTTGATTACAATATGGACAAAACAGTTGCATTTGCAGGTATCTCAAATATAAATGTTGCAACTATTTTTATAAACGACAATCGATTTAAAAATGGTATTGTAAAATCAAATGAAATAAATAAAATAAAATTATCACTTTCAAAAAGTTTTGCCCAGATAACCGATAAAAATGGTAAAAAAATAATAAAAGGTATTTACGATGCAACAAAGTATTATACAACAAAACCTTCGTTTATAGCTCCTGATCTTTTTGTCGAAGCTATGCCTGGCTATTCAATAGATATATTTAATTTTTCAAAAACAACTAACTTTATGAATCCGGAACCTCCTAAAAGAGGCGACCACACAAGAATGGCAATATTTGGGGTATATGCTCCAAAAGAAAAAACTAAGTTATCCTCAATAAAAATAACAGGAATAGCTAACTTAATTCTAAAGTATTTTTCTCAATAACTTACTGCACTGCTTATTGTTTAAATATTATCCCAGAGACTAACTTGTTGGATAATAATCTATCTATTATGTCCTTATAAGTTTTTAAGTTTTCAATATTGTCAAACTGTTTTGAAAACTGATAAGCATTTCTTGATAACTCATTACGAAATGATAATCTTTTATAAAGATCATAAAATCTTCTTGCAAAGTCTTCGATATCTCCATACTTAAAAACAAAACCATTGTACTCGTTTGTTACAAGCCATGTCATTGGTTTATAACCTATTAATGTATTATTTTTTTCATTTATTAAAAGTGGAAGTCCGCATGCCATAGCTTCTAAAAATGTTCTACTCATACCTTCCCATTCTGAATGTGATACAAAAAAACCATAAGAGTTATAATGTCTAACAAGTTCTTTCTCAGTGGCATAACCCTCAAACTTTATATTTTTTTCAAGGAACATTTCCTTTACATAACTTTTGTATTTTTGTTCATCAGGACCTGCTCCAATTATTGTTAACAAATGTTTACTTTTAAGTTCAGGATTCATACTTACTACTCTTTCGACACCTTTTATCAATAATCCAACTTTCTTTTGTTTCTCATCTAATCTTCCAACATAAACTCCTGCTTGTGATTTGTTACCAACTAATACTTTTTTGAAGTTCTGATTTGGTGTTATTGGTAAATAGCACAACTGCACATTTCCCTTAAAAAATTTTCTAGCAATCTTAAGCTGTAATGCAGATAATGCAATATAACAACTCAGAAACTTCTTCATTTTATTCATTAAATACTGACGTGCAATCATCTTTGGAAGTAGTTTTTTGTGTTTAGCTAATTTAAAGTTTAGCAAAACATTTCCTCTATCTACATAAATGTACTTTGCATTTTTACTTTTTCCATTTAAAAGATACTTTAAAACGAAAGGAACATCTCTTATTGAGTTCATAAGTACCGCATCATACTTTTTATTTTTCATGTTTTCTGTACTTATACTTTTTATTGCACTATCTAATTTAGTAAACTCTGCAAAAAGATCCACATTGTACTCTTTACTTTCTTTCAAAAATTTATATATATCATAAGTAGCATTTGCAGCCCCTCCAAATGTTTTGAATGATCCAGATTCCATAATTAAAATATTTTTCATTTGACCACTTCAACAATACCTATTCCAGAAAACTTATCATTATCATAAATTGCAAATCTTCCTAACTCCGGAACAGAGTCGAATCTTTCCATAAATATCTTATTTTCTAGTTTTATTAATGCCTTTGCTGCTCCTAACGGTTTAATATTTGAACCACGAACTTCTTTTCCAGTTTTTATATCAATTACTTTGTTTATTTGTATACTTTTACAGTTAATTCTTGAACCATTTATGAGTATAGATACTCTTCCATTCATATTTCTTAAAAAGAAAATAGTTGTCTGTATCTCTCGTGATATTTTTTTATTACTGTCTTTATCTAAAAGTACAGAACCTCTTATCTTTCCAGAAACCTCACTTTCTATACTTAATGCAATATTCTCATCTTTAACTGCTTTTTTAACATTTTTTCCACGTACTACTATTTGTTTTATAGAAAGCTCTTCGTTTGAAGGAAGTATCTTGACTTTACTACTAACATAAAGAGATCCTGATAAAACCTTCCCAGTTAATATTTTTTTATCGCTTCCAAGTTCTCCTTGTAATAAAACAACTAACTCATCTGATGGAGCTTTTTTCTTTCCAGAAAACTTTACTAACATCTCAATTAAACTACCATCTTTATACCATGGCATATTTGCACTGTTTTTAGTAAGTCCTTCTCCAGTGTAAGCTGAAATTGGTACAAAAGCAATATTTTTTTCATTAAATCCTATGTTAGTTAAGTACTCACTTAACTCATCTTTTATCTCATTGAACTTTTCTTTTTTGTATTGTGCAAGATCCATCTTGTTTATTGCTACTACAACTCTCTCTATTCCTAACATCTTTGCTATAAATAAATGTCTTTTTGTTTGAGTTTTAATTCCCTCATCTTCTTTTGTAGAAACCATAAGGAGAGCAGCGTCAGCGTAGGACGCACCGCTTATCATGTTCTTAGTTAGCTCCTCGTGTCCCGGAACGTCTATGAACTCAAAAGCATCCTCTCCATACTTGACTTGTGCTCTGGTTGTGTCTATAGTCATACCTTCTTCTCTTTCTTCATAAAAGCTGTCTAGTATAAATCCCGGTTCAAACTTAAGTCCTAACTTTTCACTAGTTTTTTTGGCATCGTTTATTCTAGCTTCGGTTACTGATCCTGTTAGTATAGAAAGATTTCCAATAAGTGTAGACTTTCCATGATCTTTATGGCCTAAAAGCGTAACTCTTCTTATAATCATACAATCACAATGTTTTCACATATATCCTAAAGCACGCAACTTTTCCATAACGTATGACTTTTCCTTATCTTGTTCTCTTCCTGCTCTTTCTTCTACTTGTGTTATTTCCAATTCTTTTATTATGTCATCAATACTTTTTGCATTAGATTTTATTGGAACTGTGCAATGTGTACAACCTAAGCTTCTGTATCTATGGCCATTTCTTGAAAAGTAAAGTGGATTCATAGGTATCTTTTCTCTTTTCGTATAGTTCCAAATATCTATTTCATTCCAATCTAACAATGGATGAACTCTAACGTGTCCTCCTTTTCCTAACTCTGAAAGATAATTGCCCCATACCTCTGCTGGTTGATTCTTATAATTCCATTTGAACTCTTTTGTTCTAGGGCTAACGTAACGTTCCTTTGCCCTTATTCCGTGTTCATCTCTTCTTATTGAAACTATAAGTGCATCAAAACCTCGTTCTTTCATAAGTTTCTTCAGCGCAACTGTTTTGTTTGCTCCACAGCATGCAAAACCTGACATCTCTGGTTTTATCTCACTCTTTGCTACTATAAGATCAAGATTCCATTTCTTTGCAAGTTCATCTCTGAACTTATATGTTTCTGGAAAATCTATTCCGTTATCTATGTGTATTACCGGGAAAGGTACCTTTCCGAGAAATGCCTTTCTTGCTAACATAAGCATAGAGGTACTGTCCTTTCCCATGCTCCAAAGAGCAGCAACATTTTTGAAGTTGTTTGTTGCCTCTCTTATAATGTAAATACTTTTTTCTTCTAATTCTTTTATATCCTGTATAATCATTTTTTCACCATCAATCATTATTTAATATCTGCAATCCGACGAGATAAATCGTAGCTCCTTGAACACCTTTTCCATCTTTCATAAAAATAGGTATTTTTCCCAACATTTTTTCTTTTGAATCAAAAATCTCTGCATATGATTTTGTAAGATCTTGTTCTTTGTTTATTTTGCCTTTTTCAAACTTTACTTTGTAGTACTTAGCAGTGCTTTTCACAAGATATGTTTTCATAACTTCCCAATTTTCTTTTGTGGGTTTTTTCCATAAACTTTCAGATAATTCTTCAAAATTACTCATTAAATCAACCAGTATAACCAAGTGCTTCAAGTTTTTCCATAACTGCACTTTTTGTTTTAGAGTTTTTCTTCTCCATATCAATCATAGTTTCTCTAAGTACAAATGTGACCCAATCCGAAACAGAAGAAAAGCCAGTATTTTCAATACTTTTTTTAATTTTGTCGAATAACGGTTGCGGTATCGTTATTGTTGTGTATTTTCTTGTTTGTTTTGATGTTTTTTTACTCACCATAAAATCATATCAAATATTAATGTATTTTAATGTATTATAATGTTATAACATTAAGATATATAAAGGTTTCTTTGACCTAAGTGTTGTTTTTAAAGTCAAACTCTATAGGAACTTGACATTTGATCTCAAAAGGCCTCATTTTATCTCATACATTTGAAAATTCTAAGATGCTTTCGTCATAAAAGCAAATTTGCATATTCGTTATTTAACACAGTTCTATTCGCTTTGCGTCTATTTGTCAAGTTCCTACAAACTCTATCTGTGAGATAGTTTTAAATATTTTTTTTCTATTTAATTACTAATGTTTTTATGTCATTAAAATCAAAAACTAACAAAAATCTCAAGGCTCAAGGCGCAATGGAGTACCTGATGACTTATGGCTGGTCAATACTTGTCATCGCAATTGCACTTGTTGTTTTATTTGAGCTAGGTGTTTTTAACAGTAATTCTTTATCAGGAAATGGTGCTTGTATTGCTCAATCTGGATACTTATGTGAACAAGCTTCGTTATCTTCAAACGGAGTTTTATCTGCACAAATAGGGAGTGATTATGGTTCAATAAGTGTATCGGGAATAGCATGTACTACAAACTCAACACTCTCTCCTTCTATTTCTTCTTACAATACAATAACCTCTATTAAATTAAATGATGGTGAGTCTGTTCCTTTATCATTTCAATGTCCTATGTCTAGTAATGCAATAGGAACGGAGTTTAATGGCCAACTTTGGATTGAATACACAAGTGGTTCATCAAGTACTACACAATATACAAAAATAGGCACAGTGTCATTAAAAACAACTATATCCTCTCCTACAACTACGGTGGTTGTCGCTCCAACAAATCCTGATTTATTTACTGCAAATATACTACTTTCAAATGAACAATCTTCATCAGTTTCATCAAATTTTCAGGAAATGATATACTTCTCACCATCTGCTTATAGTTCTTACGTAAAATCAAATCTGAGTAATATAGAGTTTTCATCAGGCGCACCAATAGGCACTTCAGGAAACACTCCTCTTTACGCGTGGATAGAAAGTGGTGCTTCTTCAACAGCAACAAACACAGTTATTTGGATTAATTTAGGAAGTAATACAATAGGTGCAGCAGGATCAGGTTCAAATACTCTTAAGATTTACATGAACTTCTTAAACTCAAACTCTCCAGTGACCTCTGGTTATACTGGATATCCATCTCAGAATTATTGTAGTAATGGATGTTATCAAACTTCTTTAAATCAATATGACAATATACAAAATGTCATGAAAAGTGGTTTGGCATATCAAATATACTATACTAGTGTTACTTGTGACAGTACTTCTTACGAATCTGCGCTTTACTCCGCATTATTAGGTAATCAAATAACAGTTTCTGGTTGTTCAACATTTACCTCAAATACACCAGTTTTCAATACTCCAGTTTTAGGAACTTCACAAAGTGTAGATGGTACAACTGAACAAAATGTAATAATTAATTATCAAGAATCTTATTCGGGAGGTTCTGCATATCCTAACCCTCCTGTAATAAACAATGCAAACTCTTGGCAAATAAAAGCAATAGGTTGGGGTGTATTAAGTAATCCTACAATGTTTACGGGAGTAGCAGATGATGGAGAGTCATTAAGTTCAACTTCAAGTATTACCTCTAGTACGTCTTACTGGTTAGGGGGAACATCAAGTCCAGATAATGTCTTTTCGTACTGGTTATCAGAGTCTGCAACAGCACATAATGGAATTATTTCAAATCCAGGAACGTATAGATTAGAATACAATTATTATGAAAACGGAGGTGGCGCTTATACTGCACTTTACTCTTCTAATAGTGTCAGTTATTATAGTCCTTCATACCCTCCAAACGGCATACCCCCATCTTTTTCAATAACTACTTAATTAATTATCAAAACAAAAAGATTAAATTCTTTTAAAGTACAATACTCGTGGTTATTTAATGAAAATACTACAAATGGATGTAGACAACATAACGTATGAGCCAGTAAAGCCAGAAGCGAGTCTTTACGACGATGTCAAAAAAGAAAGAACATCCATTGACAATACATTAGTAATAATGGTATCTGTAGAAAAAGGAGATACTGTAGAGATGGCAGATAAAGCAATGCAAGATACCTTTGAGTACATGAAAAAGTTAGCTAGAACATCACTCGTTATATATCCATTTGCACATCTTAGCGGTAACTTAGCTGCGCCTAACGACGCGATGCAATTACTAGAACACATGTATAAACAAGTTCCTAAGGAGATAACAGTGGCAAAAGCTCCTTTCGGTTGGAATAAAAAGCTTATTCTAGATATTAAGGCACATCCTCTAGCTGAGCAGTCTAGGAGTTATACTCCTGAGGGTAGTAATAAGGTTTACACTAAGGTAAAGAAGCCTGTAAGCAGGAATACGGCAATAGTTAAGAAGAGCTCGTGGGCGGGACTTCCAGAGCAAGACCACAGGACAATCGGGGAACGCTTAGATTTGTATAGCTTTCAAGAGATATCTCCAGCTATGGTTTACTGGCATCCTAATGGTCATACTATTTACAGAGAGCTTATACGCTTAATGCGCGAGCTAGAGCATAAATATGATTATTTAGAAACTAGCACTCCTTCTGTAGCTAATCTAGCTCTTTGGCAAGTTAGTGGACATTTAGATCACTATAAAGATAATATGTTTATATTTGACACTGAGTCTGGAGAGCATGGGCTTAAACCTATGAACTGTCCAGCAACAATTATGATTTATAAATCCAAAAAATGGAGTTACAGAGAACTTCCATTTAGAACAGCTACCTTCGATAAGCTTTATAGAAGAGAACTTTCTGGAGTAGTGAGCGGTCTTTTGCGTGTTCAAGAATTAACTCAAGACGATGGACATATTTTTATCAGAGAGGATCAATTACAAGATGAAATATCAAATTATTTAAAATTAGTAAAAGAAACATACGACATTTTTGGAATGGAGTTCAAGGCTAACCTTTCAACTATGCCTGATGATCACATGGGTGATGAAAAGTTATGGCAAAACGCAGAGTCTTTGCTTAAGAGTGCTTTAGAATCAAATCACATAGAGTATGGAGTTAAAGACAAAGATGGTGCATTCTATGGTCCAAAGATAGACTTTGATATTATTGATTCTATGGGCAGAAAGTGGCAGTGCGCAACAATCCAGTTGGATTATCAACTTCCATTAAGATTTAAATTAGAGTATACTGCTGAAGATGGTCTTGCTAAAACTCCAATAATAATTCATAGAGCGGTTCTTGGTTCATTAGAACGTTTCACCGCTGTTATGGTGGAGCACTATCAAGGAAAGTTTCCAACATGGCTTGCACCGATGCAAGTAAGAGTAATGTCAATATCTCAACAAACTAATGAATATGCACAGAAAGTTTTTGAACAAATAAAACAACATGGAATAAGAGTAGAACTTGATATTTCTGACAGAACATTAGAGTACAAAGTACGAGAAGCAATAACTCTAAAGGTACCTTATGCAATAGTTTTAGGAAAGAAGGAAGAAGATGCATCAAAGATAACTGTTAGAACAAGAACGAACAAGCAAAAGTTCAATGTTGATCTGCAGGAGTTTATAACAAACATAGAAAAAGAGATAAAAGAACGCGGAAAGGAATTGTCTTATTGAAGAAGCACTATTTTTATTTATTTTATTAAAATTGATTCTGCCACTTCACTTTTTTTCAGACGATTTATAATTTTTGCGTTAACTTTTCCGTTTATAATTACAGTAAGTACGGGATCTGGGAATAAATCTGGATCATCACTAATTATTTGTCTTATCGCAACTTTTTCATCTGCAAGAATCTTTGATACAATAGCAACTATACCTATCCTATTTGGATCAGCACGTATTTCTATAGTATCAAAGTCTAATTCTTTAGCTATATTAGAAATAAATGCTCTTGATTCCATATTGTAAAATATCGGCAAAAGTTTGTCATTGTCTACTATTAATTTTGCCGTGTCTATTACTACTCGCCTGTCGACTCCCAATGCTCTGCCTATCTTTGCAGGAGGTATCTCTATATTACCTATAAGTATTCTTCCAGAACCATCAACTTTCAATCCTAATCTTAAGAACTCTGCTGCTACAATCTTGCGCACTCTTGCACTCTCTGGAAACATATCAAGTACTTTTTTCATATGTATATTTATATACATAAAAGTTTAAATATATACCTTATCTTAATAATACCTGAAGTGATGTGATGCCGTTCCAATGGGTATACTAACTAAAGATAAATGTATTGATTTTTATAAAAAAAATATAAAAAACACAATACAAAAAAAAACAGAATACTTACATATCTCCTTATTAAATTTAATTTATTTGAAAGAAAATCTGATCTTTAATCATAACAAGTATATATTTGACTTTAAATTAAAAATTTGATGATGATATTATGACAGCAACAACATCTAACATAAATAAATTATTAGATAGTAATAAGAAGCTTGTAACAGAATTTGGCGCAACAGAGTTTAATAAATTAACAAATATACCAAATTTCAGAACTTTTCAAAACAATTTATTTTATTCACACAGGAATTTTGACACATTTTATACTAATTTATTAAATGGTCAAAAATCAGCAATAGTTTCTGGTTTAAATCCTTCAGGTAAATTGCACTTGGGTCATAAAGTAGTATTTGACACATGTCTTTTTTTTCAAAGAGAATATAATTTAAAAGTAATCATACCTCTTTCAGATGATGAAAGTTATGTTTCTGGTAGAGTTGAAACGCGTATCGATGCAATATCGCATGCAGTTCATTTAATAAAAGGCCTTTTAGCTTACGGATTTGAACCTGAGTTGACAAAAGTAGTCCTTGATTTTAATTATCCTGAAATATTTAATCTAGCAATAAATTTATCAAGAAAAATCAATATAAGTAAAATAAAAGGAGTATACGGTTATACTGAAAGTAATAATATCGGTCTGTATTTTTATCCTGCAGTTCAAGCTGCGCACGTAATTTTACCGGAAGATAAATATGGGATTACAAATACTCTTGTTCCTATAGGTCCTGATGAGGATCCACACTTAATACTCGGCAGAGATATGGCAGAAGCAATGAATTACTCTAAACCTTCAGTAATTCATGTTAAATTCATGCCAGATATAAACTTAGAGAAAATGTCAAAATCAAGACCTGACGGAGTTATATATTTAACCGACAATTCTGAAGATGTAATCGCTAAAATAAAACGGGCTTTTAGTGGAGGTGGAAAAACACTTGAAGAACATAGAAAATTTGGAGGAAATCCAGAAGAAGATGTAGCAATGATTTATCTTACAAGTTATTTCTTAAATAAAGAGGAAGGAGAAGATATTAAAAAAAATTATAGGGAAGGTAAATTAACAAGTCGCGAAGTCAAGGAAAAATTATTATCTTATCTTATACCATTTCTAGAGAATTTTAATAAAAGTTTTTCTAATGTTAACGAAATAGATTTTATTAAAATACTGATGCATAAAGAAACTAACCTTGTAAATAAAAAATTAATTGAATTATTTAGAAAAAATTAAATGTTTTTCATTTGAAAAGGCGATATTTTATGATTAAAAAAAGAATAAAGAAAAAGGAAATATTTAGTACTACTGAAATAACTGAATTATTGAGAGATAACGGTATAGGTGATAATGGCGGTAAAATTAACTTTCCTAATAGTATTCTTAAAAATTATATAAGATTAAATAAACCTCTGGCATTTGATCTTGCTTATGCCGTTGGATTGTTTGCTGTTTATCCAATGTATGAAATTTTATATAAAAATCCTGATCTTGTTAAAATATTTGGAAATATTAATATGGCAAGAATACAATCTATAGCACTTCTTTCATCTATTTATAATAAAAAAACAATGTGTTCGAAAGGTTCTGAAGAAACGCTTGCAGGAATAATAGCTGCAGTATTTGATTATGATTTAAATAATTCTTTACTAGGAACCTTTAGAACAAGTGATCATAATTTGATTATATGTGATAACTGTGGTACTGGGGGGGATAATTTAAATACATTTCACATAAGTACAACTTCTGCACTTATAGTTGCTACACATGCTATTAAAAATAATTTTGCAGTAATTAAACACGGTTCTCCTGGAAATTCTCAGAAGTCAGGAAGTTCGGATTTTATTGAGTTGTTGGGAGTTAAGACAATGCCAAAAGATATAAATTATATACAAAGACTTATAACCGAGACAGGTTTTGGATTTATTGAAGCTTTAGACACAAGATTTAAAAAAATACATACGCAAACACATAAATTTTCAAATATGGCACACATGAATGATATAATAGGTCCTATGACCAGTCCGATATATCCGGAACAATTACAAATCAAACTTTTAGGGGTAAATCAAGTTATTGATCCATTAACAGTTGCTCGTGCATATCAATTGTTAAATAAATATAGTATAACTAATATTAAAAAGGGACTTATTGTAAGAGGCTTGGTAAATAATAGAGACCCCACAATAACCATAGATGAAATTTCAATAATTGCTGAAGGTGGTACTGAAGCTGTATTAATAGAAAATGATAAAATAACTAAACTTAATTTACTTACATCTTCTAGTTTTGGAATCAAGAAACCTGCAAGACTACAAGAAATAACTCCAAGAATAAATAACAGAGAAGGAAGAATAAATTATTCTTTAGATGTATTGAGAGGAAATGCACCAGACGGCGCAGTAAATACTATGTTAGTTAATGCAGGGGCATTGATAGCATTATCTATGGATTCTATAGACTTTAAAAAAGGTACTGAAATAGCACGAGATATATTTGATTCTGGAGAACATCTTAAAACATTAAAAAGATTAAAAGATATAACTTGATTATTGGTAATAATTTATGGAAATAAAATCTATATTTAAAATTGACAAGCCAATTATAGGTGCTCTACATTTTATGCCGTTGTTAGGCTATCCTAAGTTTGTTGGTTTGGACAAAATTATTGATATTTCAATAAAAGATCTGCACGCATTTCAAGAAGGAGGAATTAATGGAATAATACTTGAAAATAATTATGATATACCTCACAATATAAATGTTGGTCCAGAGATTATTGCCTCTATGACTTATCTATGTTCTGAACTTGCAAAGATTGCAACTGTACCTTTAGGAGTGAATGTGCTATGGAATGATTTTAAAGCTAGTTTAGCAATAGCAAAAACTATCAATGCAAAGTTTATTAGAGTTCCAGTTTTTGTAGATGATGTTGAAACTGATTTCGGTAAAATATATTGTAATCCTAATGAAGTTTTAGATTATAGGTCTAAATTAAGTGCTAACGAAGACATTGCAATTCTTGCAGATATACAAGTTAAACATTCAAAAATGTTAAAAAGCAGACCAATTGAAGAATCTGCAAGATTGGCACAAGATTTTGGTGCAGATGCAGTAATAATTACTGGAAAATGGACTGGAAATGCACCTTTAATTTCAGATCTTAAAAAAGTAAAATCAGCAGTTAAAATACCTGTATTGATAGGTAGTGGTATGACAATAAAAAACGCTTTAGAGCTATTAACTTATTCTGATGGAGCAATAGTTAGTACATCTGTAAAAAATGATGATTCTGAAACTTCTGATGAAAGAAACGTAAGATCCTTTAACTCAAGAATAAATATCAATAAAGTAAAATATTTACTAGATGAGATAAAAAAGAACAAATTAGCTTTTATTTAATTATAATTTATTGAATCAATTTCTATAATTTAAGAATAAACAATATTTTTTGTAAAAGTTAATAATATAATATGTAATTTTATTTTGTATGAAACGCACTAAACGATTCAAATATTTTTTTCTGCTTATATTTTTGTAGATATTCCACTTCTACATCTATGGTAAGTGAAATTAATTTATTAAAGAAATTTCGTATAAATTCAGGAGTTATTTTATCTATGCCTTCTTCCCTTGTTTCATTACTTTCAGAATTTTGCTTTTTTATCAAATCAAATTGCGTTTTAGAAATTAATTCTAATTTATCAAGAACAACAATTTCTAATTTTCTTTGCTCTTTTTCTTTGATGTTTAAAATATCTTTCCAATTCGCTTCGCGAATTAATTTATTGAGTTTTTCGACTATTACTACTGCAATAGATTTACCCAAAACCGCCTCTTCCTGTGCAATATCTTTTAATTCAACTTTAACATTTTTCCAATCCTCTTTTCTAACTAATTCTCTTAGTTTTTCATTTTCAACATATTTTGCTTCAGCTACGAATTCACCATAATGTACCCTTTTAGACATTTCTTGGAGACAATCTATATCTAATAATGTGATGCTTCCATATTCTTCATCCTGATTTCCTGGTTTACAAATATCTCTCAAAGTTTGAAGATATATACTCTTAACTTCTTCATTTCTATTAACTAATTTGTTTTGCTGAGCCTCTTCACATTCATTTTTATCCCTCCTTATAACTATTTTTTGAATATTTGCAGATTGCGAAAAAAAAGGATGTTCTACTCTACAATCATATCTTCCTGCACTTGCATCTAATATTTCTCTCCCAATTAGTAAAAAATCTAAGAAACTTCCTTTAAATTCAGGAATATGTATACCTCCTTCTAAATAAATAGCCTCATTCAGATCGTATTGTGAACGCCTAAGAAGGTTAATTATTATATTTTCATTTATAATACCTAACTCTCTCCTTAATTCATCCTTTGTTTTAATAGTTTTTTGTTTCAAGACACTCCCCTGATTTGTAGTTGAAGAAGTTTTACAAAAGATTTAAAATTTTTTAATGCGATATTAAATAAATTTATTATTTAATTTATCTATAAACCTTTTTTATATATTAACTTCATTCCACCAATCTAATATATTGTTTTACCTATCTAAATATATTATGTCAAAATTATTGGATTTTTTACAAAAAAAACAAAAAGTATTTATATTAATTTAAAAAACTTCTAATTTAATTAATTAAAAATAATTTTTATCTAAGAAATACATTAATTATACATAAAAAAAGAAAAAGCGCTTAAAATCACTTTTGAATTTTTTATTAATTCATGCTAATGCTTTATTAATCTTTTTTGTTTATTCATATCGGTGCCTTATTGCTATTTAAAAATAAAAATATAACTACTCATAATTATGGCGAATTTCATTCTCATGGAAGCAAGCTATCTGATTTTATTTTAGGAAGCCAGGATGGACTTGTAAATGTTCTTGGAATAATTTTAGGAGTCTCTGTTGCAACAACCGATGTAAGAATTATTTTTGTTGCGGGTCTTGCTGCCTTAGGCGCAGAATCAATCTCTATGGGCGCAGTTGCTTATACATCTACTTTAGCCAGAAGAAAATATTATCTAAACGAGCGCGGGAAAGACTTGTCTTATTGAAGAAGCACTATTTTTATTTATTCTTTTAATTAATTGTTTAAAGTTCAGAGAGCCTTTTCATAGTCATTCCAAACTTTTCAGCTAGGATAGACTTAAAATATCTCTACATTCTAAAACATGTCCTGTGCAAACAATCGAAGCAATGCTATTATTTGTTTCAAGGTTTTTAACGATACATTCTATGATGTTGGTATTCCTATATGCTTCAAAATATGCACTCGCCCTTTTTATTGGATATCTGCTAGAATATGGAAATGGAACAGTGAGCTCTTAAGTCTTACTAAAGTTTAACTACAGTTTAATATTAGTATTACTATAATTAAACTGCATGTAACCTTTTTTGATATTAGTCAGGTATTAATTTTAAGGTGTTACAAAAAATAAATATATCTACAATTCAGAAAGTCTTCTCATCTTCATTCCAAACTTTTCTGCAAGTATTGTGTTTAAAATATCCTTACATTCAGAAACATGTCCTAAACCAAAAATAGAAGCAACGCTGTTGTTTTCCTCAAGTTCTTTAACAATATAATTTATCATATTTACATTTCTATATGCTTCAAGATATGTGCTTGCTCTGTTTATAGGATATTTTGTACAATATGGGAAAGGAACAGTAAGTTCTTCATATTTTTCAATATCACAAAATCTTTTTCCAGTGTTTTTAATATTCTGCTCTTCAAGGAACTCTCTGATTCCTGTTTTAATATCTGAAGAATATTTTTTAATTAACTCTAAAAATTCATTTTTATATGAATACAAAGAACCATTTTCATTTAAAAATTCCCATTCTAATATCTCCAGAACTTTTTCACAAACTTCTCCATTTTTCCCATTTTGCATACTCTGATAAAAATATCTGTAAATACTCACAAAGTTCCAATACACTCCTAACTCTATTCCATTATAATTTTTTGTATCATACTCTGAAAGTATTTTTATGAACTCTTTTCTAGGGATATCAATACCTTTTATTTTAGAGTTTAGTAAAAATGCTAATCTCACTCCGAATCCAATTTCATTATCATTTTTTGCAAAATTTCCTATATTACTATCTTGAATATTTTTATCAAATTCAAAAAGCGTAACTTTAGGCATAAACTGCTTGAAAACATGTGAAAAAATATCCATAGTGTCTTCATTAAGTCTTTGATGCATAAAGCCTAAAAACAAAAATGCTTTTTCATTGTTATAATAAAGAAAACTGTTATTTAAAAAAGACTCTTTCTGTGTTAAAGGAGTAGCGTTTGTTTCTGGTTTATGTTTTAATATGAGATACTCGTAAAATTCTAGAGGTACCATATTTCCATCCACTGATTGTTCACAATCAATTATTTAATTAATACCTAATTATCTATCTAACAGAAAGATATTTATCTTTAATCTCACATAGTTTATTTGGGGAATGGTGGGATGACTAAACTTAAGAATAGAAGAAAATCGGATTTGAAAGATGGAGCTGATTTATTAATTCCATATGCACGTAGTGCTAGTCAGGAATATTCAATACCTGTTGAAAATTCTGGAAGAAAAAATAAATCTACTCTAGCTGACAAAGCTGTTTGGGAACAAGAATCATGGAATCAGGAAGCGTGGGATCAAGGACCAAAATGGGTTCAAGAATCTTGGGATCAAAATATTGGTCGTACTGATTTAATGAAAAGATTACGAAGAAAAGAAGAAAAAGTTGGCAAACAGATAAAAGTAAGAATAGAAGAAGACAAAGCATTTGTTCAAGACTTAAGAACAAAAATGATCTTTTTAACAACAGTAAAAACAGGAATGAAGATAATTGCTATTTTAAATAAAACATTTGAGGAAGCAGAATCTTCAAATCCAGAAATAATTAAATTATTTGAATACAGAAGAAGTGCATAAAAATGGAAAATGTATATCCTGATTTTCCATTCAGAGTAGAGTTTGAAGTAACTAGTGTCTGTAATCTTGATTGTACTTATTGTTATGCAAAACCATTCACGTGGAAAATTCCTACATTTAAAAATATGGTATATCTTTTCGAGAAAACCAAAGAAGAAGCAAATCCTTTTGAAGTGGTATTGGTTGGCGGAGAACCGTTCATAAGAAAAGACATAATAGAACTCATTGAAACTGCAAATAACATTTTTAGGAGAGGTGTTCAAGTAAGTACGAATGGCACTTTATTGCATAAGCTTAGTAAAAAACAATTAAAAAAATTAAGAGATTTAGTTAATGATGATGTATCGTTTCAAGTTTCAATAGATAGTCTTGATCCAAAAATAAATGACAAAACTCGCGGGAAAACGCAGGAATCTATTCTTGGATTAAATACGTTAGAAGAAAATGGAATTCCATTTTCAGTAGGCATTGTATTTACTAGCGCAAATTCAAATGATATTATAAATAACGTTTCTAGATTATTGAATGAATACTCTTATCTAGTTTCATTTAATCTAGAACCTCTTCAACCAACATCTATACTAGGAGCTGATTATTTTGATTTACGACAAGAAAATAATTCTTTGAGAAAATTACATGGAGATATTTCCGAAGTAATTAAATCTTGCAAAAGAGAAGATGTAAAGTTATATGGAATAGTCGAAGATTGCTCACAATCAATACATTTTGAAACACCTCTACTCGATTCGTATTCATTTAAGACCTGTACTGCTGGGATTGTTAGGTCTGCGGTTTTTGTTGATGGTTCAGTTACTCCTTGCTCATTAATACGTGACATAAAAATAGGAAATCTTTACAATGAATCCTGGGCAGAGATATGGGAAAGATCCAAAGAACGCTTTGATAAAATAAAGGATAACGGATTTAGTCAATGCGCAATAAATATTCTGGCTCCTACGTTAAGATCAGATAACTCATTTGTATTGCTCGATACAGTAATAAATAATATTAAAAAACGAAAGAAAATTAAAAATTGATTAATAATATATGCTAATTTATTTTTTCTAAGAAGGTTTTTATACTCTTAACTTTATTATTTCTCTGAACATTTATGGATAATCTATCGATTATAGTTGATAACAGAGAAAGAAATCATGAACTTTTAGATCAACTTTCACAATACAACATAAAACTTTCATTTAAACAACTACCTGTGGGAGATTACATAATCTCTGATAGAATGTGTGTAGAAAGAAAAACAATAACTGATTTTGAAAGTTCAATTATCGATTCTAGAATATTTGATCAAGCTGAACGCTTAAGCAAAAGTTTCACAAAGCCAATTCTAATTTTAGAAGGAGACATGAACGAAACAAATTTAGGAAGAAATGTTATTTTAGGAACGATACTTTCTCTTTATAGAGAATACAATTTATTGGTAATAAACTCAATATCTCCAGAAGAAACTTCTTATTTACTATCAAGATTTGCAGAAAAAGAACAAATAGATGAAAAAAGGGAACCAAAGCTAGTTGGCATTAGGAAAAATCGTTCTGAGTTAGAGCTACAAATAATGCTACTATGTTCATTACCCGGGATAGGAACAAAAACAGCACGAAATATGCTACTTTATTTTAAGAATATTAAAAATATAGTCGATGCGTCACCAAAGGAGTTGATGTCAATTGAAAAAATAGGCAAAAAGAAAGCAGAAAAAATACATAACTTATTGAATAGTTCATTTCAAGGGGTAAGTGAAGATGAAGTTTCTTAAAACAATATTAATGAGCGGAGAAGAGAAGATATTCATACAAGCAAAAGAGTTAGTCACATTAGCAAAAAAATCTAATGATGAGTTCTCAAAATTAATAAATAAAAAATCAACTCCTTCAAAAATATCACAATTAAGAAAGAAATCATCTAATGAGTATTTTTCATTATCACATTTAATAATATCTGGTTCTATAGCGCCTAATTTAATAGATGATATGTTATTACTTTTAAATAATGAAGAAAATATTTTAGAATCAATATTTAAAATTTCAAGACAGTACATTAGATATACTCCAAAAGATAAAAAAGTAAATGATTACTTAAACGATGTACTTTTATCATTTAGTAATTACGCAAATGATTCAATATCACTTCTTTCAAAGATGCACGACTCAAAAACATTATCTCAGATAAAAATATACCGATCTAAAATAAAAGAGATAGAAAATGAAGGAGATAGATTGAGGGATTCGTTATTGGATTTTGCTTATTCTTCAGACAATGAGTTCAAGCTTTTTTACCACATAGTTGATTTAGCTTATATGTGTGATGACATATTAGATGCATGTGAAGACTCATCTGATTTATTCCTTAGTATAATGCTTTCTATTTTATCTTAAATTCATTGTTGTAATTTACAGCAAAGTACCCTAAATTACGTTCAATTTAAGCAAAATCGTCTTTAAATTAACCCTGTAGTATATCTTTATTAACCTTACTATATATAACTAATAAGTATTAAGTTGCATTAACGTAAAAAATTAAAAAGGATTGAGTAAATGAATTTCAATATGAACTTTACACTAATTTACTTTAAAAAGGAATTATGCCTATCCTGTCGACGATGATGTAGCTTTGCAGTTGTGATAAAAGTGAATCATTCGAAGAAGGAAGTTAATACAAAAAAATTGTTAGAGGAGCTCTTATTTTCCCTTAAATCTTCATTTGTTGTAGTTGAGGGGAAACATGATGTATTAACATTGAAAAAGATTGGCATAAAATCTCATACTTATGAAAGTGTAATTCGTTCAAAGACTCTTCCTTCAGAGCAGGTACTGCTTTTTTTCGATAAAGATAGAAGAGGAAAAGAAAGAGAGGAACGTTTATCATATTTTCTTCAATCTCAAAATGTTAAAGTGGATAATGCAACTGGAAAATACTTATTAAATATACTAAAAACCGTTCACGTAGAAGGAATATTATCTCCTATAGAACGGTTAATAAAAACGTGATATAAATGGCAAAAACTTATTTAGACATAGTAAAATACATGGTAGAAGCGAAGTTTTCTATAACTGGAATGGTAGACAAACCTGATATTATCGGAGCTGTATTTGGCCAAACAGAAGGTCTTTTGGGTGACGATTTAGATTTAAGAGAGTTACAGAAAAGCGGAAAGATAGGAAGAATAGAGATAGATTTTCAACAATCTAACAATAAAAGCTTTGGAAAGCTTTATCTTCCAGCTTCATTGGATAGAATAGAGACTTGTATACTTGCAGCAGCTGTAGAATCAGTAGATAGGGTAGGCCCTTACGAAGCTTCATTCTCAGTAGAGAAGGTAGAGGATACTAGATCGGAGAAGAGAAGAAAGATACTTACAAGAGCTAAGGACTTAGTCAAGCTATTGTTGAATACCGAGATACCGGATAGCAAGGAACTCAGCGAGATGGTTCAATCAGAGGTTCGTACTAGTGAGATAACAACATTCGGTCCGGAGAAGCTTCCGGCTGGTCCTGAAGTAGGCAAGAGCCCAGAAGTCGTAATAGTAGAAGGAAGAGCAGATGTGCTTAACTTACTTAGGAATGACCTAGGTAGCGTAATAGCCGTAGGCGGTGCAGCAGCTGTTCCTAAGACAATAATAAATCTATGTAGAGAAAAAGAGGTCACTGTCTTCCTAGATGGAGATCGTGGCGGAGATATGATACTAAAGAACATATCTTCAGTAACTGATGTTGACTTTGTAGCTAGGGCTCCTGATGGAAAGGAAGTAGAAGACTTAACTAGAAAGGAGATAATCAAGGCTATGCGTACAAAGATACCTCTTGACCAGTATCATCCTGGTTATAGGCAAAGACAAGAGTATCGTGAAAAACCTAATCGTGAAGAGGAGTCATTTTCAAACAGTCAACAAGACTCATATTCAAGAGGTCCAAAGCCAGAACGTGAGCAGTACTCAAAGCAAAGATATGAACAAGAACCTAAGCATGATCGCAAACCTGAACATAAACAAGAGACGAGTTCATTAACTGATCTTGATGATGTAGCTCCACAACCTATTAAAAAAGAACCCGAACTAGAACATCAAAAGCCTGCATTGGAAAGTATGGTTTTAACTGAGTACTTAACAGGTTTAGATGCTCTTTCAGGAACTTTGAGAAGCAGACTTTATGACAGCACAGGAAATATGATGAAAGAGGTACCAATAAGAGATCTTCTTTCTTCAGTACAATCCTCTTCAGGAGTTCATGCAATAATTCTCGATGGTGTAATAACTCAAAGATTAGTTGAGTTGGCAATACAAAAAGGCATAAAAGCAATCTATGGCCTAAGAGCAAATCCAATGCCTAAGAAACATCAGGAAATACTCCTATACACTAAAGAAAACGGCCAAGAGTAATTAAGAGAGTAATCTCTTTTTTATTTTCTTTTTTTTCTTTTTCTTTTTAGTTTTTTAACTTTTTTTCATTTAATTTCTTTTAACTTTTCTTACATTAACTTTAACAAATTAAACTTTTTTACACAATATTCTTCAATACGAATTTAAATTATCTGTTAACTGGCATACTTTCTATAAAAAATAAACTTTAATAATCTATTTTGTTTACCTATATGCGGTGCATCCTTGCCATTTACTTTCAAAAAAGCCAAATTAGATATACACGAACATCATTCGCGTAATAGCATATTATCTGATTTTATCTTAGGGAGTCAAGACGGATTAGTAAATGTTCTTGGAATAATTTTAGGAATCTCTGCAGCTACTACTGATGTCAAGTTAATTTTTGTAGCAGCACTTGCAGCATTGGGTGCAGAATCAATATCAATGGGTGCAGTTGCATATACTTCTACATTAGCAAGAAGAAAGTATTACTTAAAAGAACGTGCAAAAGAAGTTTACGAAATGAATGAAATTCCAAAGTTAGAGAAAAAAGAAATACGTGAAATACTAAAACGATGGGACTACTCTGGAAAGGATTTAAACATATTAACAAATAAAATAGCTAAAAATAAAAAAGCAATGCTTGAGTTTATAATGTCCTTTGGTTTAAACTTATCTTATGTTTCAAGGAAACAACCATTAAAAAGTTTTTTTACAGTTTTAACAGCAACAACGTTCGGTTCTATAATTCCATTAATTCCCTTCGTTCTAATAAAAGGAATAAACAACAGTGCAATATTCTCTATTATTTTAAGTGCAATCGCTCTTTTTGGAATAGGGTATTATGAAGCAAAAACTACAATAGGCTCAATGTGGAAAAGCGGCATACAAATGTTAATAATTGGATTATCCGCAGGTATTGTCGGTTACCTTATAGGATACTTTATCGGAGCAGTTCCGATGTGAAGATTTTATATTTTATTAATATTTGAAAATACTTTCTCAAGTATAAGTTTTGTATTTTCATACATTTTAATATTTTTTAATTCTTTTTCAGAAAACCATCCTGCATCCAAGGTTTCTTCTTTATTTAAGGTAATCTTCGATTGATCTTTCGGTTTAGTTAAATAAACCATATCATAATGTTCGTGCATTCCTGTTTTATAATCAACAAATTCATACATTATTGAAAATGGTTTATTGAGTTCATAAGCAATATCTGTTTTTATCTTATTTTCACCATTTAAACCAATAATTTCTACTTCAATTCCTGTTTCTTCTTTTGCTTCACGAATTGCAGCTTCTTCTGGCGTTTCATTTTCTTCAACATGACCACCTGGGTTCATCCAAACTTCTAATTTTTTATGTTTTATAAGATATGTTTTATTTCCCTGAACTATTATTGCAGATGCGCATATACATTTTTTAACCAAAAAAATCACTTATTTATGGTATTAAATCAATACGACATAATTAAATACCTTACTTTGTTATTAAATATTGGATTTGGCGATTTGCAAAATGGAAAGCATCGAAAGAGTAAAGACTGGGATACCTGGATTTGATGAACTGATAGAAGGTGGTTTCCCAAAAGGTTTCAATATTCTTATAACAGGGGGTCCTGGAACTGGAAAAACTATTTTTGGTTTACAATATTTATACAATGGAGCAATGAGCGGAGAAAATGGAGTTTATGTATCTCTAGAAACTTCTGTTGATGGAATTAAAAAACAAGCAATGCAGTTTGGTTGGGATTTAGGCAAATTAGAAAAAGAAGGAAAAATAATAATTCTAAGAATTCCAATGGATGTTATTAAATTAGATCTTTTTATAAGTATAAACGATGCAGTTAAAAAAATAGGTGCAAAGCGTTTAGTTTTTGATAGTTTAGATTCACTAGCCATAAACATAGATATGTTTAAGGTTCCTGTAGCATATGTCGGTTCGAAGAATCGTTTAACTTACACTGGCAAATCAAGAAGAAGGATAACCTATCTTGTAATGAACGAGTTGTCAAAGTTAAAGACAACTAATTTAGTGATAGCTGCAGCGTCAGAAGGCCAAACTCAAATAACAGTTGATGGAGTTAGCGAGTATGCAAGCGATGGTGTGGTAAAAGTAAGTAGTGTTGATCTTGGCGGAACTCCTAGTAGGACTTTAGAAGTTATAAAATTAAGATCTAGTAAAATTACTCCGGGTTTTCAAAAATTTGATATTCGGGAACAAGGAGCAACACTCTTGTAATTGGAATTTTCATGGTTAATCAAAACGACAATGCAAATTTTTTTCTCAGCAGAGTTTTAACAAAAATTTCTAACATAGATATTCCTGGTTTTATAATAAGTAATGCACCTGCCGATAAAACAAAAAAAGCAAAAGAACGTTTAGTTTTTTTACCTGAGGATTTTTTTGTAAGGTTAGAAAATTCAATTATTAGCAAAGATAAAGATAATGGGAAAATAAAACTTTATTCTTTGGGAAAACAATTTGGCTTTAAACTTGCCGTTTTATTGAGATTAGCAAGAACCTCTGCTGGAGATATTGATTCTTCAACAAAATATATTTTTCGATTTCTCGAAACTTTATACGCTAAAAGTTTGAAAATAATAGAAATAAATCTTGAAAGCAAGCTACTAGAAATAAAGGCATCAGACTTAGCAATAACTAGAAAAAATAATTTTGGTTATATAATAAGTGTTGGCGGTTGTGCAGGTATTTGGGCGTATCTTCAAAATAATTATGATTTAGAATGTGTATCTAAAAAAAATTCTAATGATGGAACCTTTGAATTATTTTGTGGTCCAGAAGAAATAATTTCATCAAAAGGAAATATTTTAATTGCAGAAAATAAACCTGAGACAAATGACGATTTAGATTATTTAAAATATAATTCTCCACCACTTAATTATCAAAATTCTGGATCTTTTAGTTTAGCTAAATTAGTTGAAAATAAATTACTTTCTTATGAAAGTGGAAGTCTTTTGCTATCTAAAAAAAGTAGATTATTACCTGTAGAAATATCGTTTCTTTACACTTTGGAAAAAGAATTAAGTTCCGTAGAAATATTTGAGGCAGCATATAATTGTTTTTATGATATTGGAACAAATTGTAATGTCAATGATCACATAGTTTTCATATCACAAATCTTATCTGGATTAGGATTCGGGACTATTAATGTAGTAACCAAAGAAAATCAAAAAATAATCGCATTTAGTAATTATCCTTGTATTACGAAAGATCTTAAAAGTACAAACTTTTCTTTAATAAAAGGTATACTATATGGTTTTATCGACTCAAAAAATGGAAAAAAGAATACTTACTCTGAAATAACGTTTAGCCAAACAGATAGTTCATTAAATTTAAAAATTGTGGTTAATTGAGTAATCATTACAATATATTTCGGGCAATAATTTCATCACTTATAATATCACTTCCATTACTTATATTACTACCTTCTGGAATTTTAGGATTTATCTTAAGCGGTTCTACTAATATATATGAATTATTGAGTTGTCTAATTTTAATATTTATAATAGACTCTGCAGCAAATATTATTAATAATCATTCTGATTGGGATGGGGATGTCATAAACAAAAAAAGACATCATGTACATACTCATATAACAAAAAACACGTTACTCTTTTTATACATTATTTTTATTTTACTTTCAATTATGTTATTGGTAATATTTAAAACAAATATTTACGTTTATGAACTTGTAATTATTTTTACTTTAATTGGACTAATTTATTCATTAGGTCTTAAAATAAAAGATGTTTTTATATTAAATTATATTTTTATAGGAATTGCATATGCAGCAATACCCTTCAGTATTGGTTATTTTTTTGGATCTAACTCATTTGCAGAATTTTTAAAAATAATTCCAATACTTTTATTTTTATCCATAACTACATTTACTTATACTATAACTAAAGATTATCCAGATATAGCTGGTGACAAATTACATAAAAAATTAACCTTGCCCGTGATTTTTGGTAAAAATAAATCAGTAACTCTACAAACATTTATGGTGATTGTAAGTTATCTTTTATTATTATTATTTATTTCGATTGGTTTGGTTGATTTGAAATATATTATCTCAATTTTATCTATGTTTATTGAAATAATAATTCTTAACAAAATAAAACTCACCGAAAACGATAAAAAATTAAAAAATATGGCATTTTATAATAAAATAAATCATTTTATTTTAAGATTAATTCTGATAATTATATCCTTATTCTAATTACCTAATTCTTTTAATAAATATTCCCTACTTTTTTCATCATTTAGCATTTCTGATTTTTTTATTTTGTTTTTTACTTCATCAATTAAAGTTTTTATAACTTCTTTATATTTTTTATTAATATCTGAATCAAAATTTAAAATTTGACTCAAAAATGTACCACTTCTTAAACCAAAACTTATTCCTTCTCCTGTACTTGCGCTTATAAAACCTGCAGCTTCACCAACTAAAAATATATTTTTACCATTACCTAAACAGATTTCATCTATGCTTTTTGGTCTTGATATGAGCCAATTGGCCCTTTTTATTATTTCCCCATCAACACCCATTTTTTTCATTAATTTATTTAGTACGACTTCTCTATCAACATTCAAATGGAATGCTCCCCCTATTTCTATTATTCCTTCTTCTTTTGGTAATAGCCAAGAATACCAATCTGTTAATTCGTTCCAATAAATGAATTTACACGTATTGATTTTTTTATTTGTTTTAATGAAATTTTGGGCGGTTTTATATCGCGTTACTGGCTTTACTTTTAAAAGTCTTCTTATTGTAGAAGTTGATCCATCTGCACCAACTAACTTTTTGGCCTCTACTACCTTTTCCCCCGTCTCTGTAATTATTTTAACAACAACTCGTTGTCCATTATCTTTTATTTCAGTAATATGTGTATTCTGATAAAATTCTACCTTTTTGTTAATTAATTTAAATAGCCACTCATCCAATTTTATTCTATCTGTATTTCCAAGTCCTTTTTTTTGTAAAACGTTTAAATTATTATCTAAATCTATATGTTCTAGGTCAAGTTCAGGTGGAACCCCAAATACACTTTTTGGTATTTTTAATCTTTCAAGTACTTCTTTACTTTCTTCTACAAGTAATCCCGAACAAGGTTTATCTCTAGGAAAAGTACTTTTATCTATAACTATGATATCCTTATCTTTAATATCCCTAGCTACAGAACAACCAGCAGGTCCTGCTCCAACTATCAATATATCTGTTTTAATGATTTCCATAATCTTTCAAATCCCAAATTACCCAATTGTTTTTCGAATATAATACCTATATATCTTTATATTATGGGATAATATTAAAATATACCTTTTATTGGATGAAATGTACTAACAATTAAAGACTTTCTCTTGATAATTATTCTTATGCAATTATCTTTTGATCAAGGAGTAAAAATTGTTAAAGCTTCTAAGTATACTATAGAACTATATCTTACTATTGAAAATTTTAATAGAGATGAAGTTTTAAATTTTATTTTAAATAATCGTGATAATTTAATAGGATTTCAGTCATTGGATAATGAAAATTCACATCTTGCAAATTTGGTGATGGGTTTGGGTATACCATTTAAGGAGATTAAATGATAACAAAAAAAGAAATGAATAAAATAAAAAAGTTTGCTATTCATCTTGATTGGGACATAGCATTTGATGGGAAAAGTAAAGGTAATAAGCATTTATTTAGAGTAAGTTCAATTGCTGTTGATTTGGCTAAGAAAGAAGGTGGAAGAAAGGACATAATACAAGCTGCAGCATGGTTACATAATGTTGGCCTCATTAATGGAGATAAAAATCATGATGTAACTGGTAAACAAATAGCAAAAGAATTTCTGGATAGTATTAAAATAAATTCGAATGATTGTAAAAATATATTACATTGCATCGAATCACATGAAGGTAATTTAAAAGCAGCGACTATAGAAGCAAAAATAGTTCATGATGCTGATGTAATTGATAAGATGGGTCCCTTAGGTATAATCCGTCAAACTTGGAAACTTGCAAACTCTGGAATAAATACTGAAAGCATATGCGATATACTCCCAATATATATGGCGAAAAGGAAGAAAAGAGTGTATACGAAAACTGCAAAAATAATTGCAAATAATTTATCATCAAATATTGACAAATTTTTTATTGAATTAACTAGTCAATTAAAAGGTAAAATTATTCAATAATTTAAAGTAATTCGCTCCCATCAAACAGTTTTGTATTTTGTATCTTCAAGTTCTTGTTCTTTAATAATACTTTTTAAATCTCTTATGTTATACTATATGACTTTTAAAAAGTCTTACATTATACTATGTGATTTTTAATACGAGGTTTTTACATGATTTTAAAGTTTTGAAACTCTTTTTAATCATTTTTAAGAACAATCAGCGTATTCGTATCAGTAATATCATTTATTTTTCTTATCCGTTCTACAGTATCATTTATTTTTCCTACCTCATCAGATTCTATAAAGCAAACAATATCGTACTGTCCCGAAACCTCAAAAACTGATTTTATACCCAAATTTTTTATTAAATTTGCTATTTTTGTAGTAGAAACTCCTGCATTTGTCATTACCATAACTATTGCCTTTAGCTTCTTATTATAGTCAATAGTAAAGTGCAATGAACCATTCTTAAGCATTTTTTTAACCCTGCCTCGTATAGTGCCCTCACTAACTCCTAATTTATTTGCTATATCTACAAAAGGCCTTCTGCTATCAATTTTCAATATCTTTATTATTGCATCATCAATCTCGTCCATTTTTATACCATTTTATTAAATTCTGAACCTTCAAAATTAAATGTAGCAAAATAATCTTGAATTGTTTCAGCTCTTCTTATTTTTTTAACATTTCCATCAATTTGCTTTAATAACTCAGCACTTCTAAGTTTTCCATTATAATTAAAGCCCATTGCATATCCATGTGCACCTGAGTTATGTATTGCTATTATATCTCCAATCTCTATTTCCGGAAGCATTCTATCTATTGCAAACTTATCATTATTTTCACAAAGAGAACCTACTATATCATATTTGTGATTATTAGGCAAATTTTCTTTTCCTAAAATTGTAATATGGTGATATGAACCATACATGCCTGGTCGCATGAGATTTGCCATACATGCATCTACTCCTGCATATTCTTTGTATATGTGTTTTTCATGTATTACTTTAGTTATTAAGTAACCAAATGGTCCCGTCATCATCCTTCCATTTTCCATTAGAATCTTTACAGGAGGAAGATCATTGCCTTCAATCTTCTCTTCATAAACTCTTTTAATTCC
>JAJZMZ010000037.1 GCA_021848095.1 Microcaldota archaeon
TATCAAAACACAGATATTTTAATGCTTGATTTGAGTTTTCTGCTTGTTCTATTTTTTGAATATACAATAAGCCGTCTTTTTCTTCGCAAGATATTTTTACTCCGGATAATGGTATTATGTTTTTATCTATTAAGTATCTTTTCCAAAATAAAATATCATATTCATATCTTTCTCCGAACTCAGATAAAACTTCACTTAAATGAGATACATCTCTAGTAGTATTAACGTAAATTTTATAAGCAGTAATTAATTTTCCTTTTAATTTTATTTTTGTTTTTTCAACTTTTTCAGGAGTTATTATTCTTCCATCGTAATTTTCTTTGAAATTAGAAAAAGATTCTTCTTTAATCTGTTCGTTATTTGGTATTATATAAAAATAAGGTAAGAAGGAATTATCAAAAAGAGTATATGTTTTTTCATCAGATTTCAAGGTTAAACGTATAACACTTTTTTCTGACAAAACAACATAATCAATATCTACAATAATTCCTTCTAAATCCAAGCGCTTCGTCCTCTCTTAATTATATGACGTTATTGCTGGGATTCTTGTAGTTTTGCTCTCGATATAGGTATCGGTGCAGCAAAGCCCATTGAGTATGCTACTAATGTACCTCTCGAACCACATTCAAAGTTTACAAGATTTATAACGTCCTCTGCGAATTTTAATGGTAATGTTTTTTTAGATTTCCATGTGCTTTCTATTTCTTCAGAATCTTTCTTTGATTCTTTTGCTAGAACTTTTCCAGAAATTGTAAGTTCACCAACTTTAGATGCTTTAGCTGAAGATCCGCCTTCATATATTGCAACGAAAGTAAAACCTACGTGTACTACGTCTGTTTTAACATTAACATCATCAAAGTTAATATTAAACTTCATGTTTGATATAGCTTCGAGATTTTCTCTTTTAGCTTCTACCTTGCTTACTTCTATTCCTGTTATCATATAATCACTTGATACATATTGTACTTATAACTATAAAATACTTTTTATCTTTGCAATAATTTAAAAAATTTTTTATTAAAGTGTCAAGTCAAGTAACGTAGTATTTAATAATTCAACGTATGTAATGATATTGAGGCGTTTGGGGTAATTGTATAGCAGGAAGAGCAATATTTAACAATTGTATAATGTTTATTGCTGAGGTCAAAAGAATAGCCGCTAAGAAAAAACTTTCAAAAGAAGAAATGGATATCATGAAAAAAGCAGCAGTAGTTGCAGCAATTTCTTCTAATCATTCTTGGAAAACTTACAAATACTTACATAATTATTGCGACTTTGACAAAGATGCTATGACGGCAGAATCAGAAGTTGCATTTAATAAATCCTGGAAAGAAATAACAGAAGCAGATGTAGAAGAAGTAGTCAATGGAGATTACAATAAACATTATTTATCAAATTGGATGTTTTATGCACTCGATGAGAAAAAAAGGAAAGATTTCTCCACTTATTTTGAAAAATTAATTAAAGATCAAGAACACGGTCTTGAGCCTATTGAAAAAGAGCATTAAACTTTTTCAATAAGTAATAATAATCAATAATATTATAACCATAAATGCAACTGGGCATGTGGCGTAACTTGGATAGCGCATCTGGCTTCGGACCAGAGGGTTGCGGGTTCAAATCCCGTCATGCCCGATATAAATTAGATTATATGTGGCGACACATTTTGCACCCGTATCTAAGTAGTTTTTGCATTGGATTTATGAGGAAGAGAGTTTAATCTATTTTTTCAAAGAAACATATAAATTTACAGATGAATTGCTAAACGTTTCTACTCCATATTCCTAGAAATTGATATGTGCTCATGGAAGAGTTTGTGCCCACTACACATATCTACAAAATGGAGAAGATATAAGCTGTAATATATGAAATTAGATCAGTGTGTTGATAGAGATAACGTGCATCAGAAAAAGTTCAGATTATTAGTACTTTAAGCTCTTCTTTAACCTTTTCGAAAATATAACCTTAAGTTTTTTTACATCCTCCATACTAATTGGCATTTCATAATTCCCTTCGTTATACTCAATCTTTATTAACGTACCTGATTTTTTCTGAATAAGTAACAATTGCGAAATGTTGTTCCATTCTATTCTCTTGAAGTCTGGATGATCTTTTAGTTCCTCAAAGCGTTTATCTTTGTATTTTTGAGGATTTGATTTCAGGAAAGTACTTTTAATTATAGCTCCTATGAAAATGGCCGGGATGAAACCAGGAAACAACAAAAGATAACCTGTGAAAACCAAAACAACTACCACCAGTACGGCCCAAATGGCTAAAAAGACGGCTATACCATCCCCTGAAGAATAAGGTTGATACTTTAGGATGCCTTTATCATAGAAAAATAGTGTGAAGTCGCTAAAAATACCACTTTTTGTAGAAGTTACTGTCATAATATCACGTATAATTTACTGAGATTTGAGTGAGGTTGGAATACTTTATCCCAACATAGGTCAAATTTACAACTAAGTCTATCGCATATTTGTTATAGTTTCCAAAGGTTAATATTTCATAACCCCTTGAAACGGGGATAGTATAAGTTGCTGTAGAGTTCAGAGGATAAATTGAGAACCCAGTTACCGATGGTTTTGTAATAGGACATGTGTAACTTTCTTCCGTTGTCGCGTTTATGCATATTGTTTCAACAGGATATCCACTACTTCTTACATAGTAGTATGCGCTTGAGTTTGAATAAGATGTTACAGAAAACGTTCCAACTGTTGGCTGGATATTTTGATTATTTATGTCATTGACCCCAATTATTTTCAATATAAGATATCCATCATTAGGGAATAAAAATGTCATATTATTATAACTCCCTTCAGTATAATTATTATAGATAGTCGGATTTTTATATCCATTATCGCAGAAATAACCTCCAAATAGTGAACATGCATCATTAGAAAACATATAGTTTTCTACATAACCTGCAACAATGATTTGTGTATCTGTCTTTAAAGTTAATATATCAGGATGGGATAAATTGTAAATCATTGAGTTATATTTTTGATTTGATAAGTTTATGGAATTTTGTGTTTGGCTCAAGTCGTTTATTGGTGTTCTGGAGGATACCAAAATAAATATAGATACGGCTAACATTAGCACTCCAATCAGGATCATCAGATATCCTGCAAATTTAATGTTTGCTTCTGGCATTTTCTTTTTTGTATTTTTGATTTTCATGCAATCAGTCATTCAAAAGTTTCCATAGTTATAATTTCATTTTTTATGAACATCACAAATACTAATATTATAATAAAGTATAAATAATTAGCTCGACTCCTAATTTTACTCCTAATTTATTATAGAACTTAATAAAGTAACATTAATATCGAAGCTAGAACTCCCTCAAATCAAACCATTTATTCAAGTTGTCGATGACATAAAAATCATTAGGCATTTAATATCAAACAGAACGAACTTTACAAATACAAACCAGAAGTACTTAAGGTAGTAAAATATTTATTGAAAAATGAGTGGAATGAATCTGCGCTTAACGTAATTTTAACATATGGAGTAACTAAAGATGATTTATTAAAAATTACTAAAAAATAAACTATTTATTTTTTAATGTAAGTATAATATTATGGAAAATTCTGAAAATATAGTTTATAAATGTCCTAAATTTGTTGTTGTAGAAGAAGATTTTGAACTGCCTGAAGGCAGAGTTGTAAAAAGATACCCGTTTATAAAAAGAGGACCAGGTGCCTTAATATTGGCATTTAAAGAAAGTAAGCTCTTATTATTGAAAGAGTATAGACCTATTTTAGGATCTTGGGTATATCAATTACCTGGAGGAAAAATTGAACAAGAAGAACCATTAATAGGTGCAAGACGTGAAGTTGAAGAAGAAACAGGATATAGTGTAGATAGTATAAAATTATTATTTGAGTCATGGTTAAGTCCTTCTTTCATAAAGCAAAAAAATTATTTTTTTGTTGCTCAACTTTCAGATAAAGGAGAACAAAAATTAGAGTCTGATGAAACAATAAAAACAGAGTTTGTTACACTTAATGATGCGGTTAGTATGATTATAGATGGAGAAATTACCAGCATGCCAAGCGTAGCTGGAATTTTGTATTATGCAGTAACTCAAAGTAAAAAGTAAATTGTCAAGTAATAATTGATAATTCTTGCAATATTTGTACTTATATAAAACCACAACTTAAGGATAGGATTAAAAATGTTATATCTTAAATAGTATAGATTTTATGAAGAAAGATACTCTTTATATTGCAATTGCTTTTGTTGTGATTGTTTTTGTATTATATGTTGTAATAGGAATTTCAGGAACAGGAAATGTAAATTATGTTGGTTCAGAGAACGGCACTCCAATATATTTAAATTATTCGCAAGGACATTCATTAATAGGTAGTATTTCTGATTATGGGACGTTTGATTTGTTCAATAGTACAATACCATTGAATATAACATTCATAAATCAAGTTACACCTTATGCTGCAGGAAATGTTTTAGAGGGTTGGTTAACAGTAGTTTTAAGCAGTAACTCGAGTAAAAATGCATCTTTAGAGTTTTTTGTAATGAAAGGAAATAACATGTCGGCATTAAATAAAAACTTTACAGAGGGTTTAAAGCAAATATTCCCACAATTTAATATTAATAAAAACAGTACATATGATGGTTTTAATTATAATTATTTACAGTTTTCTAATACAACAGTTAATGAACAATTTTTAATTGCAAATAAAGGAGATTACTCAACAATAATGTTCTTATCATCTAAACCTATTTTTAATATTAGTGAAGAACAGATGTTGAATACAACTAAGAAAGTAATTGGATAGATTAAGTTAATTAAAATAAAGTGTGCAGTGAATATTCACTGCAACACAGATAATTAAAGAGTTAGTTTTACTCTAAACATTTCTAAGAAAGTATTCTATCCAATGCAGGATAGCTTTCAATCATGTTTTCGCTCTTTAATTGTTGGTAAATACCATACATGATTCCCGCAGTAAGAAGTATACCCATTCCATTACCCATTGCTCCAGTAAGACTTGCTAGTGCAGCAAGAAGACCTACAGCAATACTTCCAAGAACCGTTATTGTTGGAAGATACTTTTGCAGTACACTCTCAATCATTCTCGGATCTCTTCTGAAACCAGGTATCTGCCAACCGACTTCTTGTAGTTGTCCTGCAACATGTTTAGGACTTTGGCCTGTCATCTCCACCCAGAACTTTCCGAATATTACACACAATCCAACTAGGATTAATAAGTAAATTATGAAGTGTATCCACTCTGGAATTAATAATGGAGCCCCGCCCCATGGTGGATAAAGTGGAGATGTTTGTGTTGCTAAAATGTAAAAGTAGTTACTGTAACCACCGACACCACCATACTTAGTAGAGTACGGCAGAAAACTCAATGGTTGCATTAAGTAAACTAAACCTCCGGAGAGTACCTCTCCTCCTGTTCCTGCTGATGTTGATTGATTAGTATAGTAAGCAAAGAAGTGTACTAAGCTAGCTCCTGAACCAGTATAAGTAGCTGATACACGCAACCATACGCCTAAACTCACGGTTAATGATGTTGCTAAGATAACTGGAAGTACGCTAACGTAAAGGAATGGTAATGGCAAACGCCCACCAACACCTCTGAACTGACTGAATACTAAAGGAAGCTCTAGCTTCATATCTAGGACATAAATGCTTATTAAAAATATAATTATTGCGAAGAATAACGGACCAAAAGCAAGTATAGCTTGTGGAATTGCCGTTGCACCAGCAGTTACAATTGCATTTTGAGCTTCTGGAATTAGTATTGAGAATGTTCCTCCGACTATTGCGTAAGCAACACCTCCTGCTATGAAGAGGTTTATTCCAGAGGTTATTCCATACTTTACCATTATCTCGTCAAGATAAATAATTATTATAGCGCTGAATGCAAGCTGTGCTACTACCGGCAGGAAAAATCCTGGGCTAGTTAATGAAATAGTAGTTGAGGTAAATATTGTTGCTTCAATTATTGCTATTATCATTGCTGCTAACTTCTGTATGCTCTGAAATCTGCTTTTCTGATCAGGATTATTTAAATCGATGTTCAAAGCACCAGTACCTTGAAGCATTTGTAAGATAATACTAGATAATACTATGGGACCTATACCTACTGTAACTAAGGTTCCAATTCTTGCTGCGAATATAATGTTTATTACTTGATAAATTGAGCTGTTAAGTGCTGATGCATTTACACCAAAAGCAGGTATGCTGAATAATGTAAAGTAAATTCCTACTATTATAGCAGTCCATTTCAATTTATCTTTAAATGATAAAGGATGTAATGGTTTTTTTATTGAAGGTATAAGTTTAAGTAATCCATCTAGAGATTCAATCTTCATTAATGCACCAACACTTTATTTAGATATTTAATTTTAGTATATAAGAGCTATCTTTATTAATATTTATGCTTGCTTTTGCCTCTTTATTTAAAATTCCTGAAGTGAATCCAAGAAAAATATTTGAGGTCAAAAGTACATAAGACCTGATAGAGTTATAATGGTTATACTTTATAAAGATATATTTTTTGTGCTTGTCTTTAACTTCTGATTTAATTAATTCTGCTCCTATGAAGTTTGCTATCATCTCAACTCCTTTATTTAGCTTAATTGAGTTATCAGATTTTGATAAATCCAAACCAGAAACATAAAATAACTTTGAAAGTTCTTCTAGTATTTTTTCAGAAGACATTAAAGGCAATAGTGAAAGTATTTGATAACAATCATTTTGTATTGGTTTTTTACTTGATAAAATTGCATTTTTTAGAACTAAATTTGCATCTTTAATTACAGGATTTTGTTTATCTTGTATGTTGAATGAAGCTTTGAATTTGCACTCTGGAGCTCCTTCAAAAACACAACTTTCTTCTGAAATTGAAACTGCTTTGTCAAAGAAACCCGAAAAGTATCCAGCTATTGCACCCGCTTCAAAGTTGTGAAGTTTAATTCCGTAATTTTCTTTTTGAATATTTGATTTTGATTTGATTATCTCATCATTACCAAATGGATAATAATAAATATTTTGTAAACCGCCCAACTCTATGAAGTTTAATAGTTTATCAATTTTTGAGTATTTTTCAAATATCAACTTTCCAGTTGTATAACCACGATTGTAGGAAAGCTTTTGTAAAGAAGAAGTCATATTAAAAATTAAAGAAGACAATGTTCCAGAGTATAATTCGGAAGTTTTATTTGAAGTTAGAGATTTTGAAAGCAGTAATTCATCTAAATCTGCGTATTGTTCTTCTACTTTCTTTATAGCTAATGATTTTTTTCTTATGTTATTTTTTTTATTTTTTATTTTTGCATTTACTTTTATTTTTTGTTTTTTCTCTTGTTTTTTTATCTGTTTTGATATATGTTTTATAGATTTTTTAGCTTTTTTATTTTTAATTGTTTTCTTTACCAAATTTGCACCAATTACTCTTTTGCATCTTCCATGGCTTTTAGTATATATTCGTGTGCTTTATTCGCTCCTTCCCAACCACTAACCTCTGCCCATTTTCCAGGCTCTAAGCTTTTATAGTACTTGAAGAAGTGTGAAATCATGTTTTTCGTATGTTCACTTAAATCTGAAATGTCATTTATTGTTTTGAAATCTGGATCTACTTTATCTATAGGTACTGCCATTATTTTTGTGTCTATTCCTTCCTCATCTTTCATTAATAGAAGACCTATGGGTTTTGCTACAACAAAAGTTCCTGAAGAAAATGCCGAGTTACTTATCACCATTATATCTAATGGATCTCCATCTTCACCTTTTGTTCCTGCTATAAAACCATAATTATAAGGATAAAACATAGCTGTATGTAGTATTCTATCAACTTTCATTACTCCAGAACTTTCATCTAGCTCATACTTTACATTACTGCCTTTTGGTATTTCTATAAATGCGTTTACTTTTTTAGGTGCATCTTTTCCCGTAGTTAATTTCATGTTATAACCTTTATACTATTTAATTGGAAATGTTTTTATTTATGTGCTTTGTTTCGTTGTGTAATGTTTTACAGTTTAATTTTTGATAATCTTAAATAAGTATTTGTTACTAAAAAAATCATGCCTACAAAGTATATAGTAATTCTTGGCTCGTTGATGAGTGGTCTTGGTAAGGGAGTAGTCACTGCGTCTATTCTTAAGATGTTAGATTTCTATAACTATAATGCACTGCCAATAAAATTTGATGGGTATTTGAATTACGATTGCGGTACTATGAATCCCTATAGACACGGAGAGGTATTTGTCCTTGATGATAAAGGAGAGGTAGATATGGATTTTGGTATCTATGAACGATTTTTAAACAAAAGTATGACCTGTGATCTTTCAATAACCGGAGGTAAGTTATTCGGAGGCATAATAAATAAGGAAAGAAAAGGAGAGTTCTTAGGAGTAGATGTGCAGATAATACCTCACTTAACTAATGAAGCAATTAACAGGATAAAAGATGTTGAAAAAAACAAGAAACCCGACGTAATAGTTATAGAAGTGGGTGGAACTGTAGGAGATATTGAAAACAGTTATTTTATTGAAGCAGTAAGGCAACTTGCAATAAAAGAAAATGCTATTTTTATTAATTTGACATATACGCCTAAACTGGATGTTGTAGGAGAACAAAAAACAAAACCTGCGCAGTTAGGATTTAGATTATTATTACAAGCAGGTATACGCCCTAGTTTTGTAATAAGTAGAAGTAAGGATTTATTAAAAGATACAACTATCGAAAAATTAGCTTTATTTTCAAATATAACTAAAGATAAAGTAATAGATGACTCTGATTTGTATAGTATGTATATGTTACCTATACACTTCATTGAACAAGAATTTGATAAAAAATTAATAACTGAGCTTAAGTTAGAACCGAGAGAAATTAATCAAGATAAATTAAACAATTGGAAAGAAAAAATTAAGATCATAGAAAAACCAGAAAAACAAGTTACAATAGGTGTTGTTGGAAAGTACACTGATTTGAAAGACGCATATGCAAGTATAAATGAGTCTTTTGTGCACGCTGGAATTTTAAATAATGCAAAAGTAAACATCAAGTGGATCGAAGCAACTGAAATTGAAGAAAATGGAGTATCAGTATTAGAAAACCTCAATGGAGTTTTAGTACCTGGAGGTTTTGGTAAAAGAGGAATAGAAGGAATGATACACGCAATAAAGTATTCCAGAGAAAATAAGGTACCTTATTTAGGAATATGTTTAGGTATGCAGTTAATGGCAGTGGAATATGCAAGAAGTGTTTGTAGTTTAAGTGATGCAAACTCTATTGAATTCAATAAAAATACAAAAAGTCCAATAATAACATTGATGGAATCTCAGAAAAATATATACAATTTAGGAGGAACCATGAGATTAGGAGAATGGAAATGCGTATTAAAAGATAACACAATTACATTTAACTCGTATAAAAGTAAAAATATAAGTGAAAGGCATAGACATAGATATGAGTTCAATAATGAGTATAGATCTTTATTAGAAGAAAAAGGTTTAGTGATTGCAGGAACAACAGAAGACAATGGTTTAGTAGAGTTTATAGAATGGAAGGATCAATTCGGAGTCGGAACACAAGCGCATCCGGAATTGAAATCTCGTTTAGAAATACCTGCTCCACTTTTTGGATCTTTTGTAAAAGCATCGCTTGAGTTTTCTGAATCAAAGAACAAGAACTAATTTTTTGGTAAAGTTTGATTAATATTAGCTTGCAAAGTTATCTGCATAAGATGTAATCTTTTGGATTATGACTCCAAAAAATGGTACACTTTTAGAAGCTGTACTTATTAAGTTGAGATCCTTCTTAGATACACCTTTTATAACACCTAACAATATAGGATAAACTAGAAATATAAATAAAACTCCTAAAACTAAACCTATCGATTCAGGAATTATGTAAGTAAGTGGGAATAAAACTATTGCAAATATAACATTTGCTAAGATTAAACGTATCATTTTATTCCTATGTAAAATTATTCCGATCTTAGAGAAGTAATTAAGGTAAAGTGCATTTAATACTATGTTTCCAATGAATAAAGTTGCTATAACTAAACCATAAACTCCGAAAAAAGGAATTAAAATAATTATAGATATTAATTGTACTAAATTTGATATGAATGCGTACTTGAAAACTTTTTTTTGTTTTGATGAACTAATAAGAAAGTTTGCACCGAATGTTGAAAATATTCCAATAAGTATACCTATGCTTATTAACTGCATGTATGGAACAGCATTATTATACGCTGTTGAAAATACTATAAATGTAATTTCGCTTGAAAAGACAACAAATATTGCTATCAATGGCATTGCGAATAAAATGCCCATGTACATCGAGTAAAACAATAGCTTTCCTGCGTTTACTCCCTTCTTTTTAAGTGAAACTGCTTCAGAAAACATCGGAAGAATTGCTAGGCTTATTGCACCTATAAAAACGTCTAGAAGAGAACCTATCTTTGAAGCTATACCATAATAACCAACTAATGAAGCTGAAACAATTATTCCCAAAAATAATATGCCGAAGTTACTTGTTATATTGTTTATAATATTAGTATAAGCTAATGACTTTGAAAATGCAAGTATTGTTTTTGCGCGTTTTTTGAAGCCTGAAAATCTTGTTTCCATTCCTACTGCTTTCAAGATTATATAAAACTCAAATAAAGTGCTAATGATTAAGCCTATTAGGTAACCACTTATTGCACCTATAATTCCAAACCCTAGAAAAACTAATGAAACACCGAACGTAAATTGAGTTATAGAGTGTAATATTGATGCTTCTGCAAGATTTTTTCCCTTGTTCAGTCCTAAAATATAGTAATATAAATTTCCATAAAGAAGTGAAAAGAATATTATTGGTATTCCAACAAATAAGGCCATAGAGTATGCATATGAATGTACGATATACGATAAGAAGTAAGTACCTAGGAAAATTCCAATTATAGATAAGATTATTGAAAAAAGTATAGTTAGTAATAAGGTATCTCCTAGCATTAACTTTGCTTCGTTGTTTTTATTTGTAGAAAATAACTTTGGAACTCTTTCAGATAGATAGAAACTTATATTGGGATTTCCAAAACCAGTAAGTAAAGCAACAATACTCATTACAATTGTGTATATTCCGAAGTTTGATGGTCCTATGTATCTTGCAATTATTACAAATGTAATTAAGTTTATGAATAGAGATATTCCTTTTCCAAAAGTAAGAAATGATGCTACTTTTGTCATCTTGCTTCCTAGCTCCATTGAGACATTTTTATCTTCATTCATTCAATGTACCGTATATTAACTCAGTATAATCCAAAATAACATTAAATAATTTTTTAAATAAAGGTATATTTGGAAATATTGCCCGTATTTTACTTATATCGTCTTTATTTACTACATTTAAGATATTTAGTAAGATAGGATAGAAAATTAGTAAAAGCAAAAAGCCAGCAACTAACTCTAAAATAATATTTGGAAGTAATAAAGCTGCAGATAAAGGTATGTAAAGCAAAATACTTGTGATAAATACAGGAAGAATTCTCCTATAATTTATTTTTGCTGAGATGTTATTTTTCATCGCAATCCCTACTAATATGCTGTTTAATAAACCGCCGATTATGAAAACAGGAATTACAACTCCTAAAACACCAATATATGGAGTCAGAATCAACATCAATATAAATTGAATAATAGCAGATAACGCATTATATTTAAGTAGTTTTTTTGTTAAGTTTTTCGATGCCAAAATACTTCCAGAGTAATATGAAAACATATTAAGTGCCATTCCAAATGTAATTAAGGTTAAATACAAAGGAGCACTATTATAATTTCCAGATATTAAAAGATAAATGGCCGGTTTTGCCATTGCGCTTACAAATATTATGAAAGGTAGAGTAATAATTAATGCATATAATAAAATATCTGTATAATCTTTTCCTTTGTCTCTTTTTTTCATACTGTTGATTTTAGCAAATAATGGAAGCATTATCAAAGACATAGTACCGTATGAAATAGATGCAAAGTTTAGTCCTTTTATTGCAGCGCCATAATTACCGATTATAAATGTAGTAGCAAAAAGTCCTAAAAATAATATTGAAAAGTTTTGTATAGAAGTGTTTATAACATTGTTTGCTGCCAAAGGAACTGAAAAGTTAAGTGCATCAGATAATAGTTTTTTACCAGGTAATGAAAATTTAAAGTTATGTAATCTCTTTGCTTTAGATAACATAAAGTATACTGAAAGTATCGAGCCTATAATATTTCCAATCAATAATCCAAAGATTGCACCGTTTACTCCGAAACCTAAATACAAAAATGAAACAATTCCAATTAACTGAATTAGATCAACTAGGACAGGTATTGTTGCTGCAGGTTTTCCGGATGAAAAACCAACAAGAGCATGTACATTTACATTTTGTATCATTTGAAAGAAAATTATTGATGCGGCTAATGCCAATGTTAGTGAAGATATATTCAATGATGAAAAAAGCGATGGAGTAAATCTACTTAATAAAACTGCTATAATAGTAAATATTGCTGCTATCAAAAAAAGCAGTACATATGATGCAGAAATTGTATCATTTATCCCTTTTGAGTTTTTTTCAAATAAAAATTTAGAAAGATTCTTAGTCATGTAGCTTCCTAAACCAAAGTTTCCAAATGCACTTATTAAAGCTGCAAAACCAATTGCAAATACATATATTCCATAATTAGATGGGCCTAAAAATCTCGTAACATAAATGAATGTTGCAACGGTTATTAATGCACCGAATATTTGACCCACGTATAAAAACGAAAGAGTACTGCCAGCTTCCTTCCCAACAGAAATATTTTTTTGTGTAACCATTAAATCATTTTTATACTGCTATAAAAGTATTCGCAAAGTATATTTATGCTTTTGTATATAGAATTATTAAATATTAGTAGATAGTACTACTCTTAAGAGATAAAGTTTTTGCATGATAATTGATCTTAAAAAATACAATATTACAAAAGAAAGACTTAAGCCATACATATTTGCATTGATAATATACGCAGTAATATCTTTTGTAATGTTTTGGAATATATTCATAAATACAAATGGAGTAGTAGTTAATGGTGGAGGAGATGTATATCAAAGTTTATGGGGCCTATGGTGGGTTCCATTCTCTGCTTTTGTACTTCACTCAAATCCTTACTTAACTAATATGATATTATATCCAGTTGGAGCAAACTTAGCAACACAAACTATGACACCTTTGGCAGGATTAGTATTTGCTCCTTTGCAAGCGATAAGTCTCGCTTTTGAATATAACTTCTTGTTCTTTACAAGTTTCATTTTAGGAGGAGTATTCATGTTCATGCTTGCTAAGTATCTTATTAAAGATAATTATGCAGCGTTCATAGCAGGATTAATTTTTGCATTTAGTCCAGTGCATATTGCACAGTCATACTCACATTTACAATGGGCAATTACTGAGTTTATACCATTATTTGTATTGTTCTTCATAATTGCAATAAAGGATAAAAAATTGAACATACTTAACTCTACTTTAGGAGGTTTAAGTTTAGTACTTGTAACATTCATGGGAGATATAGAACAAGGAATAATGATGATCTTCTTTGCTATAGTTAGTATAATTATTTTGTTAATAATAGAAAGAAAAGAGATTTTAAGAAAAAGTACATTTTACAACTTAGGCTTGATGGTAGTAGTATTTTTAATTTTAAGTTCTCCTTTCATACTTTGGTTTTCTAGTGCATACAACTCTTCTACAATAAGTACGGCTAATCAGTTAAACGGAGTTGCAAATAATATGTTATACAGCGATCCGCTTGTTTCATTCTTTTTACCTAGTTATTACAATGGTATTTTCCATGATGCTTCATTATCATACTTTAATCAGACATATGCATTAAGTTATCAGGGAGTACAGTACTCAGCCGATGTTACTGAAAAAATAGCTTACATAGGATTTACAGTTTTAGCATTGATTATTTTTGCATTGTATCATGAGCACAAAAAGAATAGATTGGTTGAGATAAAGTACTGGTTAATAATATGCGTAATCTTCGGAGTACTAGCCCTTGGACCAATATTACAAGTAACTGATACAAGTACAGGAATACCTTCATTGTATTCATTGTATAAAGCATTGCCGATATTTAACGTTTTAAGAGAACCTGGAAGATTTGATTTTGTTGTTACATTAGCATTAGCTGTATTAGCTGCATTTGGTTTCAAGAACTTACGTGAAAAGGTACATTATGTAAATAAAAATGTTATTTTAGCAGTAATAGGAATTGCAGCTTTAATTTTAATAGAATATAATGGAATGCCGTTATCAACATCATTTGCAAATCAAGTAACCACAAACGCAACAATACCTTACGCCTTCAAAGATTTAGGTTCTCAGAACTTGACTAACCAGTTTTCAGTTTTAATGCTACCAGCGTTACCAAGTCAAGAAACAGGTTATTTGTATCCAGGATTATCAATGTATTATGATACTGCAACAAAGATACCTTTAGTAGGAGGGTACCCAACAAGAATCAATGCAACACAGCAGCAGCTTGTTCAGAACATACCTTTAGCAGTTTCAGCGTTATACTTACAAACAGCCAACCTTACAGGAAATTATGCAATACAGTACCCATCGCCAATTATTGAAAACTACTCTGATTTATCACTCTTATGGCTAGAACAATATAGAGTAGGATTAATTGTTGTACTTAAAAAGGCATATGATACACAAGCTTATTACACACTTGATTCATACTTAACAAGTATATTCGGAAGATCTTATCAGGATAACAATATGACAGCATTTTATGTTAGAGGTGCTAACTTAAGTGTATTTAACAGGACAATAACGTCATATATCATAGGAACGTGGATTCCAGGATACACAGCAGGATATCTTCCATTTTGTAATGCACAAGGAAGTTGTGTTAATAACACATACGCAACAGCCTGGTGGGGCGGAAATGTAAGAGGAATAGTTATTTTTGCACCAAAAGCAGGAAAGATAAATATGAACGCAGGAATAATAAACTCAGTTTATGGAAATCCAATTTATGTAGATATGAACAATGCACAAAAACCAGTTATAATTAATGCAACTAACAAACTTGAGAATTACACAGTGTCATTAAACGTTACATATGGATTCAATCAATTGGTATTTTATCAAAATAACTCAACAATTACAAACAACACATCACCATATGAAAATTATGGAATAGATAACATTACTTTCGAATACAACACAACATAAAAACAGTATTTGAAAAACCTTTTTTGCAGACAATACTTAAATACTTTTTGATTCTAGTAGATATCAGGGGAATAAAATGGGAATCGAAGAATTAGTTGAAGGGGAAACATATGATGTGCGCTTAAGCGCAAGAAATCCTAGAGGCGAAGGAATAGGAAAAATAGAAAATGTAGTAGTGTTTGTAAAGGACGCTAATGCAAGAATAGGAAAGATACACAAAATAAGAATAACTAAGCTGTATAGGACATTTGCATACGCAGAACTCGTTGACTCAATAAATAATAGTAAGTATTTTATAAATAGTGGTAGCATAATAGTATAGACCTGTTTATTTTTTTAAAATTTTTATTACTTTAATACGAATAAATAAAAAAGTGTTTTTTATATTTAATGATTTTAATTGATAGTGATTTTATGATGAATTATGAAGAATTTGCAGATAAAGTAAGACACGGAACAACAACTATGGCATTAATTTGCACAGATGGTGTTGTCATGGGTGCAGATGTAAGAGCAACTTACTCAACATATATATCAAGCTCAGAAGCAATAAAGGTACATAAAATAGATAACAACTTAGGAATGACAATAGCAGGAGGAGTAGGAGATGCAGAGTATCTGGTCAAAGTATTAAAAATGCAAAATGAGTTATATAAAATGGATGAAGGAAGATCAATGTCACCTAAAAATGCAACTTCAATAATGTCATTAATAATGCAAGAGAATAAAATGTATCCATATTATGTTGAACTTATCATAGGAGGGTTGAACAAGGGAGTTCCAGAGATATACAGTATAGATCCAGTAGGAGGAAACATAAAGGAATCAAAGTTTACCTCAACAGGTAGCGGTTCAATAGCAGCAACAGGTTATATGGAAAGTGTATATACAGAAGAGATGCAAACACAAGATGCTGCAAAGCATATAGCAAAGGCATTGAAGATAGCAATGAAAAGAGACAGCGCAACAGGAGACGGAATAAAGATAGTTTCAATAACAAAGAAAGGCTATAGAGAGTATACAAAAGAAGAAATCGAAAAAATGATTAAATAAATTCTAATTAATTTTAACAGTTTTTATGTAGTGATTAGTTGAACAACGAAAACAATGACGGGAAGCATATTAAGGAAAAGATAAAGGAACTAATGCCAAGCGAAGCTGAACTTTCTGACATAGAGTTTGAAGGACCTGACGTTGCAGTTTATGTAAAAAATATACCATTTGTCTACAGTGACGAAAGTATAATAAAAAATATATCAGCTGCAATAAAGAAAAGATTAATAGTCAGAAGTGAACCTAAGGAGTTATTAGATGAAGATACAGCACTCCAAAAGATATTAGAGATAATACCAAAAGATGCAGGAGTAAAAGAAGAGGGAATAAGATTTGATAAGGAGTTTTCACAAGTTTATATTGAAGCACTAAAACCAGGATTAGTAATAGGAAAAGGTGGAAGTACATTAATTGAGATAATTTCAAACACAAGATGGGTTCCTAAGGTTTTAAGAACTCCGACTATGAACAGCGATGTAATAAAAGGAGTAAGACAGCTAATGATAAAGGAAAATGAGTTTAGAAAAAAATTCTTAACAACAGTTGGTAAAAAAATAAATATTTCATCTACAAAAAGCGAGTGGTTAAAGGCTACAGCTTTAGGTGGATTCAAAGAAGTAGGAAGAAGTTGTTTACTATTAGAGACAAATCATTCTAAAATATTAATAGACTGTGGAATAAGCCCAGAGCCTGGAATAAAGGGATTAGATACAACAAGTACAGAGAACAAAGCATTTCCTTATTTAGACAGTGCAAATCTTACAATAAACGATATTGACGCAGTAATAATGACTCATGCACACATGGACCACATGGGTTTCATACCATATTTGTATAAGTTCGGATATACCGGACCTGTATATGCAACACCACCTTCAAGAGATCTTGCTGCGTTATTACTTTACGATTACAATAAATTAGTTATAAGAACAGGAGGAACTCCATTGTATGGTGAAAAGGATATCAAAAGCATGCTTTCGCATATGATAACAAGAGATTTAGGAGAAGTAACAAACATAACAGAAGAAATAAAACTTACATACCATAATGCAGGACACATTTTAGGAAGCGGAATTGTTCACTTACATATTGGAGAAGGACTTTACAATATAGTACATACAGGAGACATCAAGTATGGTTTTACAAGATTATACGATCAAGCGGATACAAAGTATCCTAGAATTGATGCATTATTTATAGAAAGTACATATGGAGGCTCTAAGAATATTGGACAAGACAGACAAACAGCTGAAGTAGAGCTAATGCAAAATATAAAGAAAACAGTAGACAATGGTGGAAAAGTGTTAATCCCATTATTCGCAGTAGGAAGAGCTCAAGAGTTACAGCTAGTGCTTGAAAATTATATGATGAATAATAAGGATTACAAAGTAGATGCTCCAGTATATTTAGACGGAATGCTTCTAGAAGCTAGTGCTATACACACAGCTTACCCAGAGTACTTAAAGATGGGCTTAAGACACAGAATACTTAACAACAACTCACCATTCGAGAGCGAGATCTTCGAGGTGGCTAAGGGCGAACGTTCAGGAGTATTAGATAAAGGCTCAGCAATAATCCTAGCTAGCGGTGGTATGCTTAATGGAGGTACTGCTTTAGAGTACTTCAAAGCTTTAGCCGAGGATCCTAAGAACTTACTAGTCTTTGTAGGATTCAACAGTGCAGGTTCTTTCGGAAGAAGAGTTCAGAATGGATTAAAAGAAACAGCGCTTCCAGGCGAAGATGGAAAAATGGAACAAGTAAAGGTAAATATGGATGTAAAAACCATTGATGCATTTTCAGGACATAGCGACAGAGTTCAGTTAACAAACTTCGTAGAACACTTAAAGCCTTCAGCAAGAAAAATATACACAATGCACGGAGAAGAAAGTAGATGTGAAGACTTAGCAAGATTCTTAGGAAATAGATTTAAAGTAGAAGCTAGATCTCCAATGGACTTAGACACAATAAGATTCAAATAAATCTAGCTAACGCTAATTACTCTTATTATTTTAATACTTGTTACTGTAAGTCAGTACTACCAAACACACTTTATTGTATCTGATATTCCTGCAGTTGCGGACTTACCGAATACTATTAAGTACGATTTTATAGAAGATTCACCAGCATGCTTCTTTATTGAAGATGTCATTTCTTCCTCTGATGAAAACTTTCCTAGATTTACTCCTCTTATTCCATAGTACATACACATAGATCGTCTAAGTTTTTCTGATTCGGTAATGGCGTATATCTCTGCTTCAGGTCTAAAACTTGAAAGTACTTTTGCTGTTTTTCCAGTAACTGTTGGTATGAAAATACGTTCAGTTTTACACATATGTGTTATGCTAGCAGCTGCTGCTGCTACACCTTCGTTTTTATCAGTTATATTCTTTTGTTGTTCTTTGTTACTTAAACCAACAGCTTCTGTATATGTAATTATACTTGACATTGCTTTCAATGCGTCTAATGGATACCTTCCTACAGCTGTTTCGTCGCTTAACATAACACAATCAGTTCCTGATTTAACTGCGTTAGCAACATCAGTCATCTCTGCTCTTGTTGGACTTTGATTTGAGGTCATACTTGCCAACATTTGAGTAGCTACAATTACAGGCTTGCTGCTTTCTCTGCACTCTTTTATTATCATATCTTGAACTACAGGTACTTGATTAAACTCTATGTTTAATGCCATATCTCCTCTTGCTATCATTACCCCATCTGACTCCTTTACTATTTCTTTTATATCTGAAATTGCTTCTTGTCTCTCTATTTTTGAAATTATTAATAAATCTCCAGATAACTTTCTTGCTTCTTTTACATTTTGTGCAGTTTTTACAAATGAAAGTGCAACATAATCAAAGCCGTTATCTTTAACAAACTTGATAAGTTTAAGGTCTTCTTGTGTTGGTGGAGCTGCACTCATGTTTACTCCTTTGACATTTATTCCCTTTCTACTTGCTATCTTACCATCTTGAAGAGCAGTACAAATTATTTTTCTATCTTTAAGTTCTTTTATAACTAGTTTAGGATTTCCGTCCCCTATTGATACTTCACAACCTACTTTCATATCGTCGTAAATATCTATTTCTATAGGAACTTCTCCAGGTTTTGAATTTGACGAGTGTGAAAATATAATTGTATCTCCTGTTTTAATTATTACATCATTTTCTAACTTTGAGACACGTATTTTTGGACCAGGAAGATCAGCTAAAAGAGCTACATCTTTGTTCAACTCTTTTGATAACTTTAAGACTTTTTCCTTTGCTTCTAGTTTCTCTTCTGGAGTACCGTGTGAGAAGTTAAATCGTATTATGTCCGCATACTTTAGTGCTTCTTTTAATACAGCTTCATCAAAAAGTGCAGGACCAAATGTAGATATTATCTTTGTTCTTGTCATAAAATCAGAAATATATCTGTTCAAACAGATATAAATTATTATTGTAAATTAAGTAACTCCTTTACTCTTTTCACTACGGCATTAGCTTTCTCCATTGCAATATCTTCAAAGACACTTTCTATCTTTGATTCTACACCTAAAATAGACTCAGGTGAGAAGCCTCTTGCCATATAAAAGAAGGTTAAAGGATCTGATTGATGTTTAGGATTAGACTTTGATTTTCTTATTGAAGAATCAATATCATGTAAAACTGTTCTAAGTTTACTTGCTTCTTTCTTATCTGTTCTCCTTACATTTTTAAGAATAATTGCAAATATTTTTTCTGATTTTTTGTGTAAACCTGAATTTTCTGCTATTTCTACAAGCTCTGAAGAGGTTGAGATTCTTTGAGAGTCATCAGGTAGTGATCTCATACATAAGTCAAATGCAGATACTGCATCTTTATTGTGTCTTGTTAAAAGTTCTATCTCACTCTTATTATAAGGAACTAATGAAATTACACTGCTTTTTGAGTTAACTCTTTCTTGAGTTGATTTTTGAACTGATTGTTGAACTTTACTAACAACTGGAGATTGGGTTTTAATTTCCATGTAATATATTTTGAAAAATGTGATATTTAAAGCTTACTTTTAATGAAGTTCCAGTTATAATCAATAACTTTAAATAGATGTACTTCTTATTATAGTTTAATTTTAAACTAATTTAGGTGTATACGTGAATCCTATTAATCAAAATAATAAATATGTATTCGATATAGAGGTAACTGCTCTTGTTAAAAGGTTTAAGGAGGTTGTAGCGGTTAATGGAGTAACTTTTAAGGTTAATTCGGGAGAGATCTTTGGTTTATTAGGCCCAAATGGAGCAGGAAAAACAACTACAATTAAAATGCTAACAACATTAATAGAACCCACATCTGGAAAGGCAAAGGTAGCAAATTATGACATAGGAAAAGATAAGAGTAATGTCAGAAAAAGTATAGGAATTGTTTTTCAAGATCCGTCACTAGATGATAAATTGACAGGTAGAGAAAACCTTGTTTTTCATGGAATGTTATACAACTTAGAAAGTAAGGTAATGTCAAAAAGAATTTCAGAAGTTTTGAAGCTTGTTGAGTTAGAAGATAAAGCAGATATTCTCGTAGAAAATTATTCAGGGGGAATGAAAAGAAGATTAGAGATAGCAAGAGGTTTAATGCATCAACCAAAGGTTATATTTTTAGATGAACCTACAGTAGGATTAGATCCGCAAACAAGAAGAAAAATCTGGGATTATATAATAGAGTTAAATAAGAAACATAAAACAACAATAATACTTACAACACACTACATAGAAGAAGCAGATTTTCTTTGTAGCAGAGTAGCTTTTGTAGACCACGGAAGAATTGTTGCGCTTGATACTCCTGAAAAACTAAAGAACAAAATGGGAGGAGATATAATTTCATTAAAAGTTGATTTCCCAATAAATAAAAATATTTTTAGTAAGGTAAAATGGATAAAAAATGTAAAGTCACTTAATGATACACTAGAGTTAACTGTAGATGATGGAGAGAAAAAGATATTAGACGTTTTAGATGTTGCAAAAAAGAATGGTATAAAAATTCATTCAGTAAATCTTAGAAAACCAAGTTTAGAAGATGTATTCATAAAAATAACAGGAAAGGGAATACGGGAAGAAGCTGGAAGTTTCAAAGATAGAATGAGAATGATTCATGGGCGTATGAGATGATAGAGTTTAAGGCAATTTATGTTATTTGGCTCAGAGAAATTAAAAGATTCATAAGAGCAAAGTCAAGAGTTATAGGTATGATAGTAGTACCTTTGCTTTTCTTAATAGGATTAGGATATGGTTTCAATAATTTAGTACATTTAAATGGAAGTTTTAATTACTTCGATTTCTTAGTTCCAGGAATTGTTGGTATGTCACTTTTATTCACTAGTGTAAATAATGGTGCATCAGTAATATGGGATAAACAATTTGGATTTTTAAAGGAGATAATGGTAACCCCTAACTCAAGAGTATCTATAGCTTTAGGTAAGATAATAGGAGGTGCTAGTACGGCATTAATTCAAGGAGTTCTAGTAGTAATAATAGGAGTTTTACTAGGTTTTACATTGAACTTTACAGCGATAACATTACTATTCATAGTATTTATGTTGCTTATTGCAATAACATTCATCAGTTTAGGTTTGGCCATAGGATCATTTATGAGTGATTTCCAAGGTTTTGGAATAGTAATGCAGTTCGTTGCATTTCCATTATTCTTTATTTCTGGAGCATTAGTACCTGCAAGTACATTGCCGTCAGTTCTTAAGTATGTAGCTTACTTAAATCCATTAACATATGGGGTAGATGGATTAAGAGCAACATTATTAGGTACTTCATCATTCGGAATAGGTTTGGACTTAACTGCTATGTTAATCTCATCTATAATTATGGTTTTCGTATGTGCGTGGGCCTTTACTAAAGGAAATGCAACATAAGATTTAATAGTTTTAAAGCAAAAATAATAATGTGATATTATGTATGCAACGTGGAGTATAGGAGAACAAGCGCCAGAAATAAAGGCGAAGGCATGGTTTCCAGAAGCACAAAAAATAAAAGAGTTCAAGTTATCAGATCATAAAGGTAAATGGGTAATAATTACATTTTATCCAGGAGACTTTACATTTGTTTGTGCTACTGACATAGAAGCATTTATGTCAAGTTATGATGAGTTCAAAAAGAATGGAGCTGAAATTATAGCAGTAAGTACAGATAGTGTTTATTCGCACAAAGCCTGGAGTGAGACCTCACCTAGAGTAAAGGAAAGTAAGATACCGTTAATAGAAGACTTTAATAAAAAAATATCAACAGATTATGGATTTTTAAACAGTGAATCAGGAGCAGCTAGAAGAGGAAGTGTAATTATCGATCCTGACGGAAAAGTGCAGTATGTTTCAATACACAATGATGCATTAGGAAAGGATGTTGATCATATATACACATCTTTTATGGCATTAAAGTACGTAAGAGATACACCAGCAGCAGAAGGACATATCTGTGCAATACCTGCAAATTGGAAGTTAGGAAAAAGAGCATTAGATATAGATATAGTTAATGACATAGGTAAGCTCTGATAGTTTAGCCTTAACCAATGATAAGCTATTTATAATAAACAAGAGTTAGCATAGCATGGAGCCGGAGAAAGTTTATGACAATAAGACCTTGAGTATATTGCTCATTACTTTTTCAGTAATACTTTTAGGTAGCGGAGTACTTAGTGTGGAGTTTTTCTCTACTCAGTACGGATTAGGCGCAGCAGCCATACTTACAGCTACAGCAACAAACACCAGTGTAATACACTTGTTACAGTACGCAGCTTCACAGAACGGAGTTTTTTATCAAGCAATATTAGAATCATATATAATAACAGGTATTGGTTTTGTATTATTTGCAATGACATTTGTTTTATGGTTGCATAAACAAAGTGGTTATGGAAATTTTTTAAAGATATTCACTCCTTTGCATTTAATTCTTGTTTTTATTTACTTTGTGTTACTGTTTATTACATACTCTGCGTTTGATTTTAATTTATACAGTTTAACATTAGATATAACATATTTGTCAATAATATTTTCCATACTTTTAGATGTATATATAGGTTATAGAATTTATGGCACTGATGTTAAAAAACGATTTTCTGGAATAAAGATCTCTCCGAATAAACCTTATACAAATATGATAAATTTAAGAGAAAGAATGTTCTCTTCTTTTACAGGAAATGTTGGAATTGTAGATAAACATTTTAACTCGCAAGCTTTGTTGAATCTTTATAGATTAATCTCAGATAATAAAAATATAAAGGAAATAACAATCATTTCATCTAGTGAAATGTTAGATAGCTCGTTCAACAAAGAGTATAGAGATTTGAAAAATGAGTTAGAAGAAAGTGGTATAAAAATAGAGGTAAAGTTAATGAATCAAAATGATGCGGTACAACAACACGAACGTTTTATTTTTGATGACTCATCAGCGTATAAAATACCTCCATTCAATATAATAAACAAAAAAAGCGAACATATTCTAAAAATGAGTAGAAGAGATGCCGTAAAGAGATTTGAAGAGCTACTTTTGAAGTCAGTTAAAATTAATTAATAAAAGAAAATTAAAAAAAGAAAAAATCACAAATACTCTTTGTAAAAGTTTAATAACTTCTCCCATGCACTTTTTGCTGCACGTTCGTTGTACATTTGTGGTCTTGAATCATTAAAGAATGCATGATGCGCACCAGTATATACATTTATAGATACATTCTTTTTGTTATCAGTAAGTTCCTTTACAAGTTCAGGAACTTTTGAGGTTATTCTATTATCTTCGCCACCGTATATACCTAAAACTGCATTTTTAACATCCTTTACTTTAGATATAGGTTCAGGATTTTCTCCGTAGAATATTACTGATGCATCAACCTTCCCTTTACATGCAAGATTTATTGACATGCTTCCTCCAAAACAGAAACCTACACTCCCTATCTTTCCATTCACATTACTTTGTTGAAGTAAGTACTCTACAGCGCCAGAAAGATACTCTACAAATTTATCTACTGGTCTCCTTACGAGTAATGTTTTGTAAACCTCTGAAATAGCATCTTGCTCTTCTTTAGGTAGTTTTGCTAGCTCCTGGGCACGATAAACTTCATCTCTTTGTTTATCTACAGGAATAGACATCATAAACTTCATTGTTTTACCTATTGCATCAGGAGTAAGTATCTTTGAAAGCGACTCACTTGAAAAAAGATGTGGTGCAATAACAAAATAACCTTCACTTGCAAGTCTTCTTGTTACATCTTTTGTATGATCATCTAAACCAAATATTTCATGTATTAAAACTACCCCCGGATAAGATTTAGAATCATTAGGATAAGAAACATAACCAGTTATGTTTTCATTTCCAGCCTTGTATACTACATCTTTTGAATTTATTTCCATAAAAATCAATACTAGTTTGAATTTAAACATTAATAAGGTTTTTCGCAATTAAGGTTTATTTAAAGTAAAATAGGGAATTTATTTAAAAAATTATTAACTTTTTAGATTATGTTTTTGATGTATTTATTTCAGGATAAAAAGATTATAAAATATTAAGAAGTTAAAGAATACTATATTTGGAATAAAATGGAATGAAATAAAGAAATGGGCCCGGTGAGATTTGAACTCACGACATCTGGCTTTCTTACTTTTGATCAAACTTTTTTTAAAAGTTTGGCTATAAGACCAGCGCTCTGACCATGCTGAGCTACGAGCCCGTAACATACCTAATAGGTATATTTTAATATGAGTAATTATATATAAAACTTACACATAATTATATGTATCGTGAAAACATGGACTTAGGAGAAGGACTTAGAAAGGCAATAGCAAAATTACAAGGAGCTACGATAATAGATGTTAAAACAATTAGAGAGTTCAATAAAGAGTTACAAAGAGCATTAATCAGCTCCGATGTAGAGCTAAGGCTAGTTTCCGAGTTTACTAAAAAGATTGAAAACGCAGCTATTAAGGAAAAGATACCCGATGGAGTAAGCCCTAAAGATTATATAACAAATATGGTTTACGAAGAGCTAGTCAAGCTAATGGGCAAGAGCTTCGAGCCAGAGGTAAAACCAAAAAGAATTCTCATGGTAGGTATGTACGGTTCAGGTAAGACAACAACTACGGCCAAGCTAGCTAAGTTTTATCAAGATAGAGGCTTAAGCACTGGAGTTATATGTTGTGACGTTGCAAGACCTGCTGCTTACGAACAGTTAGAAACGCTAGCTAAGCAAATCAATACATCATTCTTCGGAATAAAAGATGAAAAAAATGTTAAAAAGATCATAAAAGAGGGCTTGAAAGCGCTAAAAGATAGAAAGGTAATAATCTGTGACTCAAGTGGAAGAAGCGCACTTAATACAGAGTTAGTAAATGAAATCAAAAGTATATCGGATGAGTTTAAACCTGATGAGAAATTATTAGTAATAAATGCAGATACCGGACAGATTGCAGGAAAACAAGCTACTGAGTTTGACAATGCAATAAAAATAACTGGAGTAATAGTAACAAAGATGGATGGTTCTGGAAAAGGAGGAGGTGCTCTTAGTGCAGTAAGTGCAGCAAAAGTAAATATTACATTTATAGGTTCTGGAGAAAAGATGAATGCTCTAGAGTTTTACAATCCTGAAAAGTTTGTTGGAAGACTTTTAGGAATACCTGATATTGAATCATTGATTAAAAATGTTAATGAAGCAATAAAAGAGGCAAATGTAAAACCAGAGGACATTAATGCTGAAGAACTTAACTTCAATACTTTTTACACGCAGTTAAAAACAATGTCTAAAATGGGCCCTGTGAAAAATATGTTAGGTATGATGGGAATGGCAGACGTACCTAAGAATGTAGTAGAACAAGGAGAAGAAAAACTTGCAAAGTATAAATCAATAATAGCTTCGATGACAATTGAAGAAAGAGAAAATGACAGACTTTTGAAAGAACACAGTAGAATAGTTAGAATTGCTAAGGGAAGCGGTACTCAAGAAAAAGATGTTCGTATGTTAATAAGCGAGTTTAATAAAATGAAAAAGTTTTATGAAATGTTCAAAAACGACAGAAACATAAAGAAAAACATGTCGAAGTTTATGAAGATGAATTAAAAATAAAAGAAATCAAAAAAAGAAATTTAATTTATCTTCTGCTCTTGCTTTTTTTAGAAGTTCTTGAAGACTTTGCAGATCTTGCAGAAGACTTCTTTGACTTCTTTGTCATTTTTTTCATTTATTTCACTGGTAATTACTAAATATATAATTTATTTAAATTAAACTATTTATAAAGTGTATTGAGTATTTGCAAGTTATACACAAGTAAATGAATTTTACTAAAATAAATTAACTTGACTTTACTTCAATACAATGAAAAATATGAGTTGTTTTGTAAATTTTATAATTTGTAAAAATGCAAATAAGTTAATAAAGAACAATATATAAACAATAATTAAGCAATAATAATACTATATTAAAGACATAATTTAAGATACAATAGTGAATACAGATGCCAGGATTAGAGGATAAACTTGAGGAACTTCGAGAAGAGTACTCAAAAACAAGATACAACAAAGCTACAAATAAACACTTAGGAATACTTAGAAAGAAAATAGCTAAAATAAAAAAAGAACTGTCAGAAAAGAAAGGCGGTCCTGGAATAGGTTTTGCTGTAAGAAAAAATGGCGATGCGACAGTAGCGTTAGTTGGATTTCCAAATGCAGGAAAGTCTTCTTTTTTAGGTATGGTAACTGATGCTGAGTCAAAAGTTGCCGATTATGCATTTACAACGCTTACAGTAGTCCCAGGAATGTTAGAACACAGCGGTTCAAATATACAAATATTAGATGTTCCGGGATTGATAGAAGGTGCAAGTATTGGAAAAGGAGGAGGTAGAAAAATAGTAAGTGTCGTAAGAGTAGCTGACTTGATTGTTTTTATGATAGACGTTAACTCCCCAGTTCAACTTTACAAATTATTAGATGAACTTTATTCTTTAGACATTAGAGTCAATACAAAACGTCCAAGTATACGAATAGAAAAACTCAAAGCAGGAGGTATAAATGTCGAGGCAAATAAACATAAAGTTCCTGATAAAAGAAGCATAGCAGGAATTTTAAATGAGTACAAAATCTTTAATGCAAATGTTATCTTTCATCAAGATGCAACAATTGAAGATGTATCAGATTATTTAGATGAAACAATTACGTATGTAGATGCAATTGTCTTTTTGAATAAAATAGATACAGTTGATTTATCTTATGCCGAAGGAATCAAAAAAGAGCTTGAAAAATCGACAGAGATGAAGGTAGTTTTAATTAGCGCAGGAAAGGGAATAAATCTTCAAGAAGCAAAAGATGCAATTTTTTACAAATTAGGATTAATGAGAATTTACTTAAAACCAAAAACTGGAGAGCCAGATATGAAAAAACCATTAATACTGAAACAAGGAAGTACTGTTTTTACAGCTGCAAGAGTTTTACACTCAAAACATGTCAATAACTTAAAATACGCCTATGTAACTGGAGAAAGTGTAAAGTTTGGAAATCAGAGAGTTGGAAAGGAACATGTGCTTAAAGACCAAGACATAATAACGTTAATATACGAAAAATAATGTTTAACATGAACATTTATGATTTAATTTGTATGGAAGGAATACAGCCTGAGTTAAAAGATAGATTGGGTTTCTCAGAGGTTCTTTCCAATCAAGATGTAGTAGTATCTGAAAAAATAGGAGCTTCAAATAAAAAATATGTATTCTTATCAAGTAATGAAAATGACATTAAAAAAGCACTTAGAGATGATCTTTGCATAGGAATATCATTTAAGGATAATTTTGTAATTAAAAAATCATTAGAACAGATAAGTAATAATGAAAAACTTGTTTTTGTTTCTGCTTCTGTACTTACATTGGCTAAAAAGAATGAACTTCCAAAAGTACTCCACAAAGCACGGTCTGTTGTAAAGTATGCACATATATTCAAAGCGGATATTGCGGTGGTTACTTTGGCTGATGAACCATGGAAGCTTTTATCAGCGGCTCAACTTTACAGAGTTGCACAGTTCATATATGACGATGAAAAGATAGCTAAAAAAGCAGTTTCATCACTTGAAAGGTTCTTTAAATGATAACTAAAAGAAAAAATAGGTATTTGCTCATAGAGTGTAGTTCAAAACATAGTGAAGAGTATATGGATTATTTTTACTCTAGCTTGCACACAATTATGGGTTCAAGAGATTACGCTAATGCAAATCCTAAGATAGTCAAAATATATTATGATAACTTGTTTGTTGTTAGAGTCAATAGAGGTTTTGAAAAAGAAGTTTTATTAGCGACATCATTCTCCAAAGATCATGATGAAAAGGTAGGATTTTACACAATTCTTACTTCTGGGACAATGAAAACGATATCGGATAGGGTTAAAACATTTAGGTAATTAAAACAAAGATTAATATATTTTTTTATATAAAATTATTAAAGTAATAGAATTTATTCTATATTCTTGGTGAATTAATGAACATAAGCGAATTGAAAGCAGGAGCATCAAACGTTCAGTTAGAAGCGGTAGTTGCAGAGAAAGACGAACCACGTGAAGTAGTTACAAAGTACGGAAAGAGACTGAATGTGGCTAATGCAGTATTAAAAGATGATACTGGAAGCATAGCAATTTCTCTTTGGGGAAATGATATAAACAG
>JAJZMZ010000041.1 GCA_021848095.1 Microcaldota archaeon
AATTTTTTTAAATGAATGGAAGATACTGGCTGGGTGGAGAGGCTCAGCTGCCTCTCCATTTATTATGCTTATGTCTGTTTTGATTATTCCCTCCTTTGTTATCTTACAACGAAGTTCAAAAATCTTTTCAGAGTACTCACTTCTTTCTGAGATTATGCATTGATCAATGAGTTTGCCTATAACCCCATTTATCTTTACAATATCTCTTACATGAGAGTACTTCGGTTCAGAAAACACCTTCAAAAAGCCATATATGGCTAACCACATTTTACTATAGATTTTTATATCCATAGAAAGGTCTTTACAGTCAGAAACTGTATTTTTACCAATGGTTTCTTCAAGACACTGCATAATTTTCTCCCAACCAATTTTTCTTCCATTCATTTTTTCACCCAGAAATAGCCAGATATTTTGGTTATCCGATACCAAGTCATATTTATTTGGCGCTTGACTTACGCTCTCTGCAATATTTATACCTTAGTAAAATATATATACCTTACTAAAATTATTTACTTAAAGTAGATAATTATATAAATTTATACATGGTAATTATAAATGTTGAATGAAAATTCAACGCACCCAGAAATATGGGGCAGCTAAAAACTGCCCCTAATCATTGTTCTATTTTATAAACAGCTTCTCCTTCATTTACTTTATATCTTAATTTTATACCTACCGAATCTCCAGAATATGCAGTATAAACGTCATTTCTATCGATTTGCATACTACTTACTCTTTGTCTAACTGATTCATCTTCAGTTCCTATTTCTATAAGGTCTCCTGTATTTAATTCGCTATCTAACTTTATTGCAACAACATTTATCTTAGAGAAATAGCCCTCAACAGTGCCTATTTGAACTCTATTTTGGATGTTGTTATTAATCTCTGTTTTCTTATCATTTTTCTTTTCTAATGTATCCAATACATCCATTGCATTATCAAGATCGTACATAACAACCAATAAATTATTAGAATAAAAATTAACTTAAATCTTTACTAACTACTTTTTATCTCTACCTAATTTTTTATGCGCTGAACCTAACTCTTTTTTAGCTAATGCACAAAGAAGATTTAACTCTCCCGCGAGAACTCCCCCTGCAATTATCTCTGCAAATTTCTTTGTTCCATCATCTAAACTTCCGTTTAAACCTAAGTTCATTATTGATAATACTTCTTTTTGCTGTTTTACTGAAGTTCCTCCTCCTATTGTTGCCACTTCAAGTGATGGCAATGTTACTGAAATATACAAATTACCATTTCTATTTTCAGTCCATGTATAACCACTACTACTTTCAACTACCTGTGCGAGATCTTGTCCTGTAGCTGCAAAAACCCCTGCAATTATATTCGCAAAATGAGCATTATGTTTACTACTTCCTGCCATAGAGCTTCCTAAGAGATTTTTCTTAATATTTAAGTTATTAATTTTTTCAGCTTCAACTCCAAGTACTTTTTTCAAAACTTCTTTACTGATTAAACAATCGGCAACAACGCCTTTACCTCTACCTAACAGTTCATTCACAAAAGATTCTTTTTTATCTGAACACATATTGCCACTTATGGCTACGAGTGTTGCTCCATTAAAGTTTTGTTCAATGTACTCTGCTATAGCCTCAGAAGCAATCGTTAGCATGTTCATGCCCATTGCTTCTCCTGTATGCATGAGTATTCTTAACCAGACATTATTACCTAATATGAAGTAAGATATGCTTTTTACCTTTCCGTGGGTTGTTGTTTTATTTGCATACTCTGAAAGCTTTTCTTGATTTTTTTCTACCCATTTTGTAAACTCTACTGCTTTTTTAGCGTTTTCAAACTCAAAGACAGGAGCTCTAGCCATTCCATCTCTGTATACATTAACATCAGCTCCACCACATTCATTTATTGCTTTAGTACCTCTGGATATGCTAGCTACTAGTGCACCTTCTGTTGTAGCTATTGGTAAGTAAAAGCTACCTTTTGCAAAACCTCCATTAATCTTTATAGGACCAGCTACCCCTAATGGTATTGATATTGTACCTATTACGTTTTCAATATTTTTATTTAGTATTTTGTCATACTCTACTTTTGAGTTAGCTATGCCTTCTAAAGAAACCTTTGCATACTTTTCAACTACTTTTCTTCTTATACTAGCTGCTTTTTCAGGAGTTACATACTCTTCTATTTTATGTAAGGAAATTTCTTCCTTTAGAATCTTCTGAATTAACTCATCATCATTCATAAAATCATCATTTGTACTGTTTTATATGCTTACAATAAGTATTTTAGCTTAGGGTCTTTTACGTCAGTTGCATAACTATATGTTAAAGCTATAAATCTATATGTATGGCTTAACTATCTGGTGTTACCAGTAAGGTACAGAATTTAGAGTGTTAATATGACGAATGTTAGTGTTAGAATAGCAGGCGCAAATGGAGACGGAGTAGATTCAAGCGGTGCACTTTTAGTTAAGATTGCAGGAAGAAACGGTTTAAATGCATTTGGTTACAGAGGTTACCAATCTATAATTAGAGGGGGACATGTATGGTATCAAATCAGAATAGGAGATGAAAAATTATATGGTCACGGAGATAAAATTGATATTTTAATAGCTTTAAATCAAGATGCAATAAATAATCAAAAATCACATTTAACTCCAAATGCTTTTGTTATATATGACAATACAAAGGTAAATGTAGATTCGTTAAAAAATTCTTCATATAAATTATTAGGAATACCTCTTTTGGATATTGCAGTTTCAACAAGCGGAGATCCAATCATGAGAAATACAGTTGCAATAGGTGCAGCAATTAAATTATTAGGAATACCAATGTCTGCTTTTGAGTTGGTTGTGAAATCAATGTTCGGGAGGAAAGGTGACAAGGTAGTTCAAAACAATATTGATGTAGCAACAAAAGGTTACACTTCACAAGGCGTAGAACCATTTTACACATTAAAAGGAGATGGAAAGCTACGTTACTCTATGGATGGAAATACTGCATTATCTATAGGCGCTTATACTGCTGGCTGTAAGTTTTACTCAGCATATCCTATGACACCAGCAAGCGGAATATTACATTGGTTTGCAGCTCACGATAACAAAGGAGTTCTATTCAAACAAACAGAAGACGAAATAGCAGCTATAAATATGGCAATAGGTGCTTCCTATTCTGGTGTACGTTCTATGTGCGGAACAAGCGGAGGAGGTTTTTCACTTATGGTAGAAGCTCTTGGTTTTGCTGGAATGATTGAAACACCTTTAGTTGTTGTAGAGTCACAAAGAACCGGACCTAGCACTGGTCTTCCAACAAAAACAGAACAAGCTGATTTGTTGTTTGTTATGCATGCATCACAAGGTGAGTATCCTAGAATAGTTGTAGCGCCTCGTGATATAAATGAGTGTTTTACTATAACTACTGAAGCTTTTAACTTAGCTGACAAGTATCAGTGTCCTGTAATAATACTCATGGACTTGTTCATTTCAGAGCATGTAGAAACACTTGAAAATTTTGATACTGGTTCAGTTGTTATAAACAGAGGAAAGTTAACAATGTCTAACTCAACATCTGGTCGTTTCAAGAGGTATGAATTTTCAGATGATGGTGTTTCAACAAGAGGAATTCCTGGGACAGCAGGTACGGAGTTTATAGCGCCCTCAGACGAACACAACGAGTATGGGGATTTAGTAAGCGACGCATACTCTGGTTTAGACGCATATGTAGATGTTCGTGTGAAGATGCATGAGAAACGTATGAGAAAGATGGACACTATGTTAAAAGATGAGCCTTACTTTGTTCCAAAAGTAGAAAACCCAGAAGCTGATTACTTCTTTGTAACTTTTGGTTCAACGACAGAAGCAGTGAGAGAAGCTGTCCAAATATTAAACAAGAAAAACTATAAATTTGGAGTAATATCATTTAACTACATATTACCTCTTGACAAAGAAAAAACACTTTCGATATTAAAGGGCAAAAGGCTCATAGATGTTGAGTGCAACTACACGGCACAACTTGCTCAAGTGATAATGATGAATACTGGTATTGACATTAAACAAAAAATTCTCAAGTATGATGGAGAAGCAATAACCGGAGAAGAAATAGCCAAAAAGGCTGAGGAAATACATACAAAATTGTGATATTATGGTAGAAATTGTAAATAATAATGCGAATGTAAAAACACAACAAAAACAAGTTTACACATCAACAAACAAGCCTATATGGTGTCCTGGTTGTGGTGACTTTGGAGTATTTGCTTCGATAAGTAAAGCACTAACTGAGTTAAACATTGAAAAAAGAAATGTTGCTATAGTTTCTGGAATAGGTTGTAGCTCAGCCATGCCTCACTCATTTAGCACTTATGGTGTACATAGTCTTCACGGAAGATTACTTCCTGTTGCTAGCGGAATAAAGTTAGCCAACTCTGAACTTACTGTAATAGGTACTGGAGGAGACGGAGACGGTTATGGAATAGGTGGCGGACATTTGCTTCATACTGCAAGAAGAAATCTTGATATGACTTATATCGTTATGGACAATGAAACATATGGTCTTACCACTGGTCAAACCTCACCAACAGCTTTATTGGGTCACAAAACAAAATCAACTCCTTTTGGAGTTATAGAGATGCCAATAAATCCTATTGCATTTGCAATAAGTGCCGGTGCAACTTATGTTGCAAGAGGTTTTTCAGGAGATCCTGCACATCTTTCACAGTTAATAAAAGGTGGAATTGAACACAAAGGTTTTGCACTTATAGATGTATTCAGTCCTTGTGTAACATTTAACCACGATAATACATTTGATTGGTTCCGTCCAAGAATTTATAAGTTAGAATCAGAAGGACATGATCCATTAAATCACAGCAAGGCAATAGAAAAAGCATTCGAAGATGTTAACTCTAACTATCAAAAAATACCTATAGGACTGTTTTACAAAACAA
>JAJZMZ010000005.1 GCA_021848095.1 Microcaldota archaeon
GCAACAAGCAACACCGTGAACACATCAACAACAAAGTTGTATGGTCCATACACAGTAGGTCAAGCAACAAACATTGCAAACGTAACAATAGGAAAGGTTAATGCAACATGTGCATTCTCAACTACAAGTTGTAACGTAACAGGTTTGAGCAACTTAACTGCAGTACCATCAGCAAAATCAGCAATAGTTGGTTCATCATTGAACACAGCAACAACACCAATTGCAGTACTTGACTCATCTGCAAACAACTCAACAAACTTGATTGTTGTAGGAAGCGGCTATGTAAACAGCGTTGCACAAAGTATCTTCAATGCAAACCCATCGTTACAGTCCTCTTTTGGAGCAAACTCAACGATAGTACAAGCATATGGAAACAAGATACTCGTAGCAGGATACACAGCACAACAAACAGTTAGCGCAGGAAACGAGTTCATAAACCAATTGTTACAGGATGCATCATCCTAAGTAACTACCTAAGTTAAAGGTTGTACAAGGTTTATTGTTTTTTTGCCTTTTTGGGCGTTTCTCTTTATCTGGGCGGGTTTTCCCGCCCTTATAACTTTATTCTGCTTCTTTATCAAATTTTTTATAATTAGCTCTAACTATATTTTTGTTTAAAAATAATTTAGAAAAAGTTACTGTTGATTGTCCTTCTTTATTTTTACATTAGCATTTAGATTATTATATGTAAAAAAGGAGTTACTTGTTATTGGGGAATTACTACTGATTTCCTTTGGGAAATTTATTACTGCAGTTTTTATTAAAGAATCAATTCCATCAAAATAAGTGGGAATTATTGGAGTTCCATACATTTTTAACAACTTGTCAATTAACTCTTGTGAAAATATATGATTATCCTGTATCAATGCAAGTTCAGAAGGCATCTCTAACTTTTTAATATCCCTTCTTATTCTTATTAAGTTATCATCCCTTTGATAATGTGCTCTAAGACCTCTAATAAATTTAGTGTAGTCCTCCCAAATTCTTATTCCTTCATGTGATTTAAACATCCAATCGCTATCCAAATTACTTAAGTTACCAAATATCATGGACAAGTTATTTTTGTACATATTTAATACTGAACAACCCTCTAAAAATGCCTTTTCATCATTAAATAACTGTTTAAGTATTTTTGAAGAACCGTAAGCTTTTGAGTAAGATCCTAAATAAATGTCTTGTAAATCACGGAACTCTTTACTACTTACAGATAAATATCTAAAGAACTCGTCAAGAGTTTCTGCACCATGACTTTTTCTTGCATTACTTCTTCTTTCCTGAGATTCAAAAAGACTTAAAAATAAATTATCTCGTTGAATTTTATCATTTAATTGTTCAGAAAGCAATAACCACCTTAAGAAACTTACTGCTGTATTCTTCAAAAGTATCTGTACTCCTATTATCTTAAGTTTTTCTAGATCTAGATTATTGCCTGCAGCATTTTTAATTTGATCAAGGCTATTCTTTACCTCAAAAATTGCAAATTTATTTTTATTTTCGACTTCTAATGCATTAAATGAACCTTGAATAATATTTCTTAATGCATGTTCAACTCCTTCTCTTATCAATGCTTCTCTTTCTTTGGCAACAGCCTCTATACGTACCTTTGGCATCTCACCTGAGTATCTTCTTGTTATGTCATTCATCTGTTCTTCATTGCTCATCTTAAAAGAAAGTATACCTCTTTCAAGTACACTTTCCCCTGATTTTATCCTTTGAGCAGTTTTTTTACCTATGCTTGCTAACTCAATTATAGATTTTACCCTAGTCACAGTAACGAACTCCTCAAAGAGCTCCTCTCCCTTACTTTCGTAAGTATTTTTAAGTATACGCATCGCATCGGCCAGGCTAACTAGCTTTTCCTCACCTGTAGAGTAATTATGTTTGTTTGCTTCTACGCTATCGTCAGTACTTCTACTTTCCTCTAGGGACAAAAGTGCCTTCAATCCACTATGCAATACACGTATTCTTCTTACTGGAGCGTAATCATTATCTCTTAACTTACTGTGCCACTCTAGCAACTCCTGTGAGTTAAACTTAGTACCTATGCTTTCTAAAACTCTAGGTTCGTTAGGTAACATAACCTTCCCAGAGATCCAGTTAGAAACAGCGTCATATGAATATTTTATATCTTCTGGTATAGCGTTGAGTATAGTATGTACTGGGTCGTCTTGTTTTCCTAGAGTTACTACTATTTTTTGTAAAAGTGTACTTAACTTGGTTTTTGTTGGTATGCTTTCTTCTGAAGGTTCAAAAATAATACCCCTATCCTTTCTATAAAGCTCTGAACCTGCCCATAGTGTCGGTATAATATGTCCTTGTAATGTAATCTTTTCCGAACTCTTCTTTCTTACAAATATAGAGTCTCCTTCTCTTATGTTACCTATAAGCTCATACTTTAAGTTATTACCTTCTAAAACAACTCCAACATAATCTGCAGGATATATGAAATTTCCTTTACTAGTTTTCACTAAAACTCTGAAGTTATTCATATGTGTTATTTACCATTTTCAGATATATTAACCTTAAGTTACTTCTAAAATATGTTTCAAAGTTTCCACCTACCTTATTGATTAAGTATTTAAACATTTCTTACGTAAGTGTATTGATAAAATGAAGCGACCATTTGTCTATTTGTTTGCAACCTTATTTCTAGGTTTATTGTTCATATCTACATCATCTGCAAATACTACACATCAACAACTAAGTTCATTATTAAGTTCTTATAACGTATCTGCACAGATGATAAATCAATCAACATATGTAAACACGACATATGGTAAAAATACTTACACTATTGTTTACGAAGGAAGTACTCCATATTTTCTAATTAATACTACTAATTCTCAATATAATTTTGTTCTTAACTCTTCAGTAATCTCAAGCATAATAAACAATGAAACATTTGCAATACTTGAAAAAGAAATAAACTTTAATGCATTATCACAAGGTCTAACTGCATACATGGATACATCCTCATCATCATTAAATGATTGTTTAGTTGAAACTGGATTAAATAGAGGAGTTTCATGTACATTGGGCAATTACTGTGAATCATGTTCATTGGTTCCATCTTGTAACAAAGTTCTTTTTGCAACTAACGGTCCTACTGGTGTATTTGGTGAAGGAATAATCTCATTCCAACAATCTTATTATGCATTAGAACGTAACCTAAGTACATTTTATTTCTATTCAAATGAAAGTAATATCACTAATGCATCTTCGTCTGATTTAGTTAAAGACGCACAAGCCGTAACCTCCGCTTATGATAACATCTCAGCAATAACTAAAACATTATATCAAAATCCAATATTCCCTCCAACGCAAAATGCTAATCTTGCATCATGTAATGGCTTCGGATCACTTTCAATTAATGTTTCATCAAATAGTGGTCCGTGGTATTGTAATGCAATAGGTTACTGTCAATTCCTTTCATACAATTATACAATGTTGAATAATCTAAATGCTTTATCTAGTAGTATAAATTCACAATTACCTACTCAAAGTAAAATAAATCAAATAGCGCAAGGCGTAGCAACAACAGAAAATCAATTTATAGTTCCAACGTTAGTAAAACAAAAGAAAGCTCTTTACTTAACTGAGATAAGCACTAATCTATCTTCTTACAATAATGTTGTAAATGGTAGTACTTTATTATTAACACATATACAAAACACTACCTTATCAAATAAATTATCTGAACTAAAGTCAAGCTACTCAAATCTCGAAAATAACTATTTATCATTAAATGTTACTGTATACTCGAAAAACCTCTCATCCCAATTATCTTATGTTACTACACTTTACGATCACTTAAACAGAACATACTCTGATCTTTTAGACAAAGCTCAGAACAACACTGTACTTTTAATAGGTGCTCAGTTAATGTCACCTTCATCACAAACATTGTCCCAATATGCATTTGAACAAAATAAATTAAACTCACAGTTAAGTTCATCAATTTCTAATGTAACTCAAGTAAATGACTCTCTTAACTCAATATCTAAAAATGTTTCATATGCTAATGGTCTTGACATAAGCTTCCAATCCTTATCGAGAGGAATAGACGGACCATTTGTTTCATTAATGTCTGGCGCATTAAACTTAAATTACGCACAAACAATCTCTTCAGTTCCTATTCTATCTGCATTATTCTCTTTAATAATTGGTTTAATTATTCTTGCAATAATATTTGTTTATTACATGAAGCTAAAATCATCACATAAAATACGATTAACTCATCACACTTTAAGAGCATGGCGTATGTTATTCATAATTGCCTTAATAATAATTGCAGTATATGTTATACTTACTTATGCAGTAGCAGCATCAGCAAATTCTTCTGCATCATTGTCTTCATTCAGTTCAGCATTATCTTCATCACATTCTGTAATAATAGTTATGAATGGAACTCAAACTCCATCAATTACTTTATGTGCAGCTGAGATAAACAGCACTGCAAAATCCTTAGATTTATCATCAAAAATTTATACAATATCTGGCAGTTCATGTTCTCCAGGATTAATGAATACTAGCGAGTGTATGAACTCATTTGCGAGGGCAGGAGTTCCAGTTATTTCTATGTCCATAGCTAACTCTTCATCAATTAATTTATACTCAATGTACGGAACCGTTCTTTCAATAAAGGGCACAAATCAGTTCATTAATTCATGTTATGGTTCTTACTTTGTAAAGCAATAACTGGTGTTATAATATGGCAAAATCAGAAAATAAAACAAACAATGAAAAGAAACAATCAAAGGATACAAAAACAAAGG
>JAJZMZ010000018.1 GCA_021848095.1 Microcaldota archaeon
TGCAAATGGCGGAACACAAAAAATTTATATGAGCATTTTCTCAAATAATGACCCAGTAACTTCTGGTTACACAGGATATGCGCCACAACATTACTGTTCAAGTGGATGTTTCCAAACCTCATATGGCCAATATGATAATGGAGAAAATGTTTTTTCAACGTATAGTAACTTTAAAAGTGCAGCGACAACTAATATACTTTATTCTCCGCAGAATTGCCTTGCAGGATTGACAATAAATAATGGATACACAATGAATACAATCGGCTGCGGTAATTTACAATATGGACAAATAATTAATCTAAATGTACCACATGGATATGGAGGGATTCTTTTATCGAATGTTGAGTCTATAACAGGACCCAGTGGAGGTAGTGGAATTATATGGTGTTGGTTATTAAACGGAGGTTGTACTCCAGGAGATGGAGTAGGTCAAAATCCTGTTCAAATAATGTCAAAAGCTCCTTCGTCAAGTCAGTTTCTTTATACTATTGATGAATTAACAGCAAACTCAATAACAGATTACAGAACATTTACAGTAAACTATTTAGGTATTGCAAGTTATCCACCAGATGGAGTTATGCCAAGTGTTAGTTGTAATATAGGCGTATGTAGTAATTAATTATTAAAAGTCAAACATACTAGATTGTTTTCCAGAGTTTTTTTCTTCTGGTTCTCTAGAAAGAATATCGATTACACCAAAAACCCCATCATATCCTGGTTTTATCTTAATTTTTCCAGAACGTATTGAGCTAATAGCCTTTGCAAGTTCTGGATCAAACGATTTTATTTTTTCTATATCTGATTTTATTAAAACATTAAACTCTGTACCAAAGGTGCTTAGAAGTTTTGAGTAACTATCATGAACAGTTTTTGTTGCAACACCCTTTGAGTAAACATAGGATAATACTTCCAAAAGTGGAACTGCTTTTATATATTTTGGAGCGCCCTTTAGGATATAATCTTCATCTCTATCTGCTAGCTCTTCAACTCTATTTAAAACTCCCAGAGTTAACTTTCTTCTGCATTTTGGACACATGTAATTGAATTTTTTAGCTTCTGTAGGAGTTAATGAAACATTACAGTTTCTATGTCCGTCATAATGATACTTTCCTTCTTCAGGAAAGAACTCAATAGTATAAGATATTGCTTTTTCCTTTATACTGTTTATCACTTTTTCATAGGATACTTCATCTTTATTTATGTTTAAGACTACAGCTTCTCTTCCTAATTTTTGTGGAGAGTGTGCATCACTTCCAGATAATAAAGCATATTTGTCATTTGAAGAAACTCTCCAGTTCATAGACGGATCACTACTTAAACCAGTTTCTAATGCATAGATATGTTTTGCTTGATCTTGATACGCATCTTTAATTGAATCGTAACCAGAGATTGAACCAAAAACTCCAAACCATGGAGTCCAAGCGTGAGCAGGAAATATAAAAATATTTTTATCTATTGCAATTAACTTTTCTACAAGTTCAGGCGTTGAAAGACTTAACAATGGTCTTCCGTCAAGAGATAAATTACCATATTTACTTAACTCAGTGTTTATTTGTTCAACTGTTTCTAAACTCGGAGCAAGTATACAGTTATGTACCTTCTTAACACCAGGAGCTCGTGAAAAAATATTCTTTGAGTTTCCTTTTTCATCAAATACAGTACACACCTCTGTGCCTAAAATAAATGATATATTGTTGTTTTGATTTTTAAGTGAAAAAATTCCTTTTTCTTTTTCAACTAATTTTTCTTTTATATCTTTAAACCATAATGGATGAGTAAAGTCTCCAGTACTGATTAAGTTAATTCCCTTTTCAATGCACGTTTGATTTATATTTTCAAATGTTAAATTTTCACTACATGCGCCTGCATATTTAGAATGAGTGTGTAAATCAGTTATTAACTCCATAAAATCATTTGCTTTTTGTAATGTTATTTTTAGGGCAGATATCTTTCAGTACACAAGTACTACATAAAGGAATACTAGATTGGCAAACTTTCTTCCCATGTGCTTTGAAGATATAAGCTGCTTTGCTCCAATCTTCTTTTTTAAGAATATTCATTAAATCTAACTCTATCTTATCTGGATTTTTATTTTTTGTAAGACCCATCCTATTTGATAATTTAATAACCCATGTATCAACAGGTATGCCATTTACAATATCAAATGCATTTATAAGAATTGTATTTGCCGTTTTTCTACCTATTCCAGGTAGTGATGTTAACTCTTCCATAGTCTTAGGTATTTTACCATTGTACTTTTCTTCTATTGCTTTACAAGTTTTTATTATATTGCTTGATTTTGTTTGAAAAAATGTTATACTTTTTATATATTGATTAATATCTTCAGGATCTGCATTGGCGAAGTCTTTTGTAGAATTAAAATGTTTAAACAACTCAGGAGTTGCTTTATTAACTACTTCATCTCTTGTTTGTGCTGAAAGTATTGCACAGACAAGCAACTGCAAAGGAGTTTTAAAATTAAGATAATACGTTACATTAGGATATTCTTTTTTTAATTTACCAAATAACTTATCAGCTTCTGTTTTTGTTAAAAGTTTTTCAGCCATATTGACACAGTATTGAAGTACTAAGATTAAGGTACAAGACGTGTTCTGTCTCTAGGGAATAGAGAACATTCACGTATGTTACTTGAGTTAGTAAGACGCATTACAAATCGTTCTAAACCTATTGACCAACCTGCATGTGGCGGAGCGCCATTTCTAAAAGCATTAATATAGAACTCAAAGTTTTTAGGATCATTTCCTCGTTTTAACAATGCTTGTTCAAGAAGTTCTGGAATATGAATTCTCTGTGCACCACTTGAAAGTTCTAAACCTTTATAAATAAAATCAAATGAGTTTGATAATCTAGGATCTCTTTCATTAGGCATGCTGTAAAAAGCTCTTATGTCAGTAGGATACTCTTTAATTATAAGTAAATCGCCAAAGATTTTTCCAAGTGTTAACTCATCTTCTTTTGAAAAATCTTGTCCATACTCTATTTTTACATCATTTTTATTTAACTCTGAGATTGCTTTTTTATAAGTAATTTCTTTTATCTTACTCTTTGGAATTTCTACACCTAATGTAGAAAGATCAGTTTCATTTTCTTTCTTTACGGATTCGATTATTTTAGTTACTGTTTTCTTTAACAGTTTAATTACATCATTGTGATCTGCAAAGCCCATCTCTATATCCATTTGTGTTATCTCGTTTAAGTGAAATATTGTATTGTGTTTTTCTGCCCTGAATACCGGACTTATCATAAATACTCTGTCAAATCCACCAATTACTGAAAGTTGTTTATAAAGCTGTGGAGATTGTGCTAAGTAAGCCTCTTCTTCAAAGTAATTTACCTTGAAAAGATCAGTACCACCTTCTGTAGCTTCCTTTACTAATGACGGAGTTCTTATTTCAAGAAAACCTTCTTTTTCTACAGTTTTTCTAAATGTTTTTAATACATTAGACTCAATTTTAAAGATAGCAGTGCTTTGTAATCTTCTTAAGTCAATATACCTATAATTTAATCGTACATCTAACTCTACGGGAACCTTTCCAGTTACTTCAAATGGTATAACACTTTGTAAAGGATTTAGATTAATTATCTCTGTAGGAATTATCTCTATTCCTTTTTTAGATTGCTTATTTTCAACAACAGTACCAGTAACTGATATTACACTTTCTTTAGGAATTGACATAGACGATATAACATTTTCTGGGACTAAACCTTTTTTTGCTGTTAACTGTATAATTCCAGTATTATCCCTTAAAAGTAAAAAAATTATATTTCCAATATCTCTTACTTCGTGGACCCAACCTGCTATTTTTACTGTTTTTCCAGAAAATGATTGAGATAACTCTGAAACGTAATTAGTTCTATAGGCATTAATCAAATAAGCACCTATATTATTTAAATAAGAAGATTTATAACGATTATTTAAAAAAAGAAAAAGAAAAATATTAAAATTACTTTGCAAGCATTATCTCTATTGAGCTAACTTTTGATTTTGTACCATCTTCATTTGAAAGCTCTTCGGATCCTATTGCTATGCTTGATACCTTTACATCTGTTACAAATCGATTTCTTGCTATTTCAGCTACATCCACAGCTCTAGATATTGCGTTTCCTCTAGCTCTTACCTTTACACTTTTGGCACCGTTGTTGAACTGTGTTACCACAGCAAGAACGTAGTTCATTGCAGGTTTTTTACCTATCAGAACAATATTTTCGCCTGTCGTTGTTTCAATTTTTTCTTCTGCCATGTTTTCACCATTGTTTAGCGTAATTACTTTTGATTGTTTGACTTAATAATATAGTTATACACGTAATTTATTTAAAGCTTTTTTATTTGTTAGTTATCTGAACTTCTTTTTTAAATGGTTTTCTTGAAAAAACTAAGTATGCAGTATGCCATACGCCTTTTGTTGAGGGACGCATGCCTTCTTTCCTAACTAATATATCTCTAACTATACACTCTATTACATGTGGTTCTTCAAAACCTAATGCTAGTAATTTTTTACAGTATTTTATTACCTGTTCTGAATGAGGTATATAAGCAACAACCATACCTCCTGGTTTTAATGATTTTTTAACTGTTTTTAATGCCTTTTCAGAACTAGGAAGATCAAGTGTAAAAAGATCTATATCTTTTTCAGGAATACTTTTTGTTATGTCGCCTATCTTTAAAGTTACATTGCTAAGTCCTAATAAAGAAACATTCTTTTCTGCAATTTTTGAAAACTCTTCACGCATATCATAAGAATAAACGTGTTTTGCAACTAAACCTAAAGATACGGTTAACCAACCACTTCCAGTTCCAGCATCAACACACACTGAATCTTTATTCACTCCAGAGTAAGAAATAATTATTCCAATATCTTTTGGAAGTATAACTTGTGGACCTCTTTTTAACTTTTTATAAAGTGTCGGATAAATAAACATTTTTTTCATAAAAATCAATTAATTAAATATTAACCAAGCAAACCCACAATATCTACAGAGGGCATTTGTCCATCAGGAGGATACTGCCTTACTCTTAAATAATTAATAGTTATAGCATTTGCATCATACCATGTACCACCTAAACCAGTTGTTACTCCTGGCAACGATAATGTGTTTGATTCTGAAGCATATGCTTGGTAGTTGTAGTAATACTCGTTCTTACCGTTAGCTCCCCAATATACACTTAAAAGATAATTTCCAAGAGACGGCAAACCACCATTTAACGCTTCACCAGAGTACGGCAGTGCATTAGGGCCAGTTACCAAAGGAAGTATACTATGGGAACCTGTACATGCGTCATCACCCCATATTAAACCATTAGCTGTAGCTACAGTATAATAACCAAAACCATACCAGTTACAAGCTGTAACATATGGAGTATTTGCATAAAAATCAATAATTTGATTTGAGTTGATTCCATAAGATGTAGATGATGTTTGAGCCCAGTTTCCATTACTTAATGATAATCCATCGTTTATAAGTCCAGATGTAGATGTTGTCCAACCATTTGGTGTGGAGGTACCAGCAAAGTTCCAGTAATCTGTAAAGACCTTAGTACCAGTATCGAATTGGGCATAGGAGCTTTGATAACATTTACTAGAACAATAAAGCTGTGGTGCATATCCTGTGTAACCAGAAAGCACTGGATTATTATTTGAAAAGAAGTTCATGTAAATTGTTTGTGTTCCGCCGTTAGCTGTTATTCCGGTGGGTAAACTAAGCCATATTACTGATGATGTCGCTGTGTTGCTAGCCCCGCTTTCTATCCATGAATAAATAGGCGAACCACTTCCATACTCGCCAGTAGTGAACTCTAGATTACTCAAGTTCGCATTTAATCCATACTTCGCATAGCTTGATGGATCTATAACTATCTTTTGTTGGAAGCCAGAAGAAACGGCTTGTGAAGTAATATCAGTTAGCTTAATCTCAAATGTATTTTGATTACTTGGATTTCCACTAGTTAAAATTTGTTGAGTAGATGTTACAGGTATTATTAATGAACCCTCAGCTAGCTCAGTTAAATGAGTTATTGCATCAGTGTAGTATATTGCTATTGAACCATGAAAGTATGAACCTAAATCTCCTGAAAATTTATTGTTAGCTCCTGAGTAACACTGAACATAAAATGCAGTTGAGGTGCCTACCGGCATGAAAACCTCATTAGATGGAGGATTGTAAGGTGCTTGACCAGTTAAAAGTGTTCCATTTTCGTAACAAGCTATACCGGTTATATTAACTGGATTACTAGTTTGTTGATTTAATGTGAACTCTAAAACTCCTTGACTATTTAATGTATAACCAGAACAGCTAAAACCTGCTTCTATAATACACTGAGTATTTGGTTTTGGTGTAAATAAACCTAACTCGAATAATGTAACTAAAACTATTGCTATTATTAGTATTGCCCAGCCGTATGTTGTTAAGTACTCAAGTGCACTTTGCAGTTTTAACATAAATATACCTTTCACTTATTATCTTATAAATCTTCCATTATGAAGTCCTAAACGTGCTTCTTTAAAAGATGATTTTTTAATTACTAATGCTTTTATTTCATCTATTGAATCTATACCTTCTTCTCTTGCCATTCGTTCTACTTGATTTAATTTATTTGAGTAGGAATTATAAGCAGTAAAAGCAGCTGTTAGCGCATCTCTTTCGTGTAAATTAGATACCTTCTTCATTGATAGGAATACTTCTTTTCTTTCCACACTTATGTCATCTTTAGGAGTAAATAGAACAGAGTCAAAAATCGCAGCTAACTTTGCAACTGTTTGATTAGCTCTTTTTTTATCAGTAGCTATTACAACTGGAGACCCCAACTCTTTTATTTTATTTACGAACCAACTTACCCCTACGCACTTCATAGTTGTTGTTCCTATTACGCGACCGTTCAAATCAATACCAGCTATTGATGAAGCTTTGCCAGTATCTACACCAACTATTATATGACGCATTAGCTCAACAACCCATGTTTTTTATAGAACATAAAGTTTGATATGCAGTTTGTGGTATTGCTTGATACTTACAACCTATTATTACAGAAGAACTTGATGTAACATTATAGTAATTTGCAAGAACTGATTGTCTGTTTATAATTGTTCCTGAAGATGAGACACATTGATTAAGTTGTGTTAAGTTCAACTCTGAGTTTTTAGCAATCGAGTTTAATTCGTTTGGAGAGATATACTGATTTTTGTAACTTGCATTTAGTGTAGATACGAATTCATTAAAGTTTGGTTGTTTTGATGAGCAGTAAAGATACTTCCCAATTAATGTAGTATTTTGAAGACCATACTGTGTAGCAACTTCCTGTGATGATTGTGTATATAAAATATCTAACTCTGGAGCTATTGTTGTATTGAACTTACTTTGTATATTTTCTAAATAAGATAATCCGGAAATACTTCCAGGAGAGTAAGGATCTATAAACCAATATATTGGTGTGGAGTTTGTTACGCAAGATGTTTTATTTGATAACGAAATGTAGCCATATCCAGAAACTAAGTTTTTAGAAGATAAGGTAGGTTTTGATGTTTGAACTGATGGTATTATTTGAGTAGTATTTAGGTCATTTATTATTGCAGAAAATATAAATGTAGAGTTTGTATTGAAGTATTTTTCAGGTACGGTTAAGATCCATGTTTTTGTATTTGGAGAGTAATACTCTTTTATTTGGTTAACCTGAGAGATGTAAGGTATTACTGAAAATGATGTGTTAATATAAGTATAACTAGCTAAAAAGTTTTCAAATATTTTTTTAATTTGAGTTGCATTGTGTAAAGGAGTCATACAAGAGTTATTAGAGTAACCATATTGACAGTTAGTTAAATTTAATGTTTGATTTGATCCCGTTTGATTTACCAAAGTAACTATCGATTGTTTAGCATAAGTAACGTATAGTAAAATTGCTAAAGCAACTATTAAAAGTAATATTAAAGTAATGTGTATTCCATCAAGGCCACCTAATTTACCTATTGGTTTTATAACGACACTTGGTTCTTTTATTTTTTTATTTTGATTTTTTGCCAACTTAACACCTGATTAATATAACGGGTCTGACGGGATTTGAACCCGTGACCTTCGCCTTAGGACGGCGCCGCTCTATCCAAACTGAGCTACAGACCCTCCTAGTTTTTAATTAATTATTACATTGATGATAACGGTTCTATACCTAATAACATCAACATATTATATAATGTTTGTTTTACTGAGCTCACAATAGCTAAACGTAAGTTAGTTGCATCTCCTCCTTTTAATACTGAGTTATGTTCATAGAACTTACCAAATAATGCAGAGATTTCTAATAAATACTCTGCGATTACATTAGGTTTATACTCTGTAGCTGCCTTTTCTACACGATCACTACATAATGAAAGTAGCTTTAGAAGTTCAAATCCATAATCTCTTTCTGCATAAGATATATCTTTATCACTTAACTTTGCAGACTTAATTATTTCTTTTGATTTTTCAATTATTCTGCAGGTTCTTGCGTACATGTACATACAATAGGGTCCACTATTCGAGTTAAAATCTAGAGCTTTATCCCAGTCAAATGTTATTTTTGTTATCGGATCTATTTTAAGCAAATCAAACTTTATTGCAGATATTGCTATTTTCTTTGATACTTCATCAGGATTTATATTTGGAGATAATTTATCGCTCGAAAGAATAATTTCTTTTGCTCTTTCAACTGTAAATTTAAATAAATCATCAGCTGTGTAGTTTCTTTCATTGCCTAGCCAAGTACCACTTCTTCCACTTATTTTTCCTTCTTTTAAACTTAACTCCCCATATGATACATGTATGAGATTCTTAGCTTTTTTTGGGTCTATTACTTCAAGAGTATTTTTTAATACAGTTTGAGGTTCATTTTGTGCAGAGCCTATAATATTTATTGCAATATCAGCCCCGGTAAAATTAAGCACCTTTCCAGTATTGAATGTTGTAATTACCTTACTTCCATCAGGTTGTGAGATAAACTCTTTGCTCTTGAAATGTATTTTTATTATGCCTAGTTTCCACATGTGAAGAGCTATGTCCTTCCCTAAATAAGTAGGTACTCCATTACTTCTCAATAATACTTTTTTATTTTCTTCTTCTGTTTTACTTGATAATGAAGTTTTTAATACAGTACAGCCTTTTAGCTTGCCTTCTTCTTCAATATATACTAATGAGTTTTTCTTTAGAAGTTCTAATGATTTTTCAAGAAGTTTTTCAGATAATATATCACTTTCCCAGATTAATAAATCGTGATATAGTAGATATTTGAATGCTGTTTCATACTGTGCTTTTACACTATTTTCAGCGATTTCTCTTATTTCCCTTGCTTCTTTACTAGATGTATCTTCCATCTTTTTTAATATATGGGTTATTTCTTTTTTAGCTTCTTCGTCTTCTTTTATACGGTTATTTATTTCTACGTATTTTTCTCCTAAAAATTGATCATATTTTTTATCTGTTAATTTCCAATCTAGGTTTTTCTTACCCCATAAAATCTCTGCCATTTGTAAGCCTAAATCTTCTATATAATCTAAACGATTTGTAGTATAAGAACAAAAGTTAAGTATATTTGATAATGAGTCTCCTAAAAGAGGATTTCTAAGGTGACCTATGTGCCAAGGTTTATTTGGATTTACACTAGGATACTCTAATAAAACTAACTTTCCTTTTCCTAAATCTGAAGATCCATACTTTTCTTTTTGACTTGAAACTTCTTTTAAAACAAAGTTTGACAACTCAGTTACACTTAACTTTGCATTTATGTATCCATTAACAGTGGTAATCTCTGAAAAAAACTTTGAGGATTTAATATTTTTTACAACTTCTTCAGCTATCATCTTTGGTGATTTTTTAAGTACTTTAGATAACTTTAATGCAATAGAAGATGAAATATCCCAGTCTTTTCCGAATACAATATCTATACTATACTTTAACTCTGGCACCTCGATGTTGCCGTATTGTTTTTTTATTGAATGTAATATTAGATTTTCAAACTCTTCTTTGAAGATATTGGCCATTTAATCAATCAGTAGATTTTTTGTTTAACAACTTATTTATTGATTACTACACCATAAGAAATTTGAAAAATACGTATTTAGAGGATAGGAAGCAGTAAAATAAACTAAAGTAATGAAAGACTATTTAAGAATTGTTACTCATTTAATATTAAGAAGGGGTAATATGGTTAAAAAATATGGGCCTTCCCGTGGCACCATTTATATGGGTGTCCTTCCACCACAACCATACTGATTTTAACTCGCTATCATATTATTAATTATAAATTCAGGATTGTACTTCATCAAATCGTCGTAACCTTCTCCTACTCCAAAAAATAACACAGGTACACTAGTTTCACTCAGTATTGAAAGAGTGTTTCCTCCTTTTGCATCACAATCTAATTTAGTTAATATTACACCGTCAAGTCCCACTGTTTTATTAAACTCAGAAACTTGTTCTAATAATGAGTTTCCTGTTATACTTTCTCCGACAAATATTTTAATATCAGGATTTGTTATTCTTACAATTTTTTTGATTTCTTCCATTAAGCTTTTGTTTGTTTCTTGTCTTCCTGCGCTGTCTATTAATACAACATTAATATGATGTGCTTTTGCATGAGCCACTGCATCAAATGCTACACTAGCAGGATCTGCACCGTACTTTCCCTTTATAACTCCAATATGTAAACGTTCTGCATGTATTGCCGTTTGTTCTATTGCAGCTGCACGGAATGTATCGCTTGCAGATAATACAACTGAAAATGAGTTTTTGATAAACATATTAGCAAGCTTTGCCATAGTTGTTGTTTTCCCAGCTCCATTAGGACCTATAAAAAGTATCTTGAATGGTTCTCCAGAATTTTTCTTAGATTTGGCTAATTCAAGCAAATCAATATCTGATCTTTTTTCTAATATTTTTTGTATTGATGATCTTAATACATTACTTATCTGTGTGTTTATATTTTTTGAAGATATTTTATTAGATAATAAACCAATTTTAATATTGTCAAGTATTTTTTCTGCTGCATCAAAGTTCACATCTGACTCTAGAAGTGACATTTTTAAATCTTCTAAAAATGGTTCTATATCTGATTCTTTTACAGAAACCTCTTTTGAGAATACACCACGTAATCTAGTACCAAAAGACACCTTTGGTTCTTCTTGTTGAGTTTGTGGTTTTTTATCAACCTTTTGTATTTGAGGTTTTTGAACTTCTGTTTTTATTGGTGTGATTTCTTCAGATTTTTTAGGTTGTTTTTCCTCTTTTATTTCTGGTTTTATTATGTTATTCTTTTCTATTGAATGTTCTTCTTTTAAAGGAGTAGTTTTAATAGGTTCATTTATTTTTGAAATGCTTTCTGATTTTTTATCAGATATTTGCTCATGAACATTAATTTTTGGTTCTTCTTTTTGAGTTTTGTTTATATGAGTAGTATCTTTTTTCTCTGTTATTACTTCTTTTTTTAGAGGTTCTTGTTTTTTAATCTCAACGTTATTATCTAAATTTTCTGGTTTTTCTGCTTTAGATGTGTCCGGAGTTACATTATTGTCAGTAGTTGTTTTTTCTTGAGTTTGTTCTTCTTGTACCTCTGTTAACTCTTCTTCTTTTTTACTTACAGAGTTTATGAACTTTGAGAACTTCTTTTTAAGACCTTCAAACATTTTTTATACCTTGTTTAGAGTTTTTTTACAGTTACTGCTGTTGTAATGATTCTAATTTATACATAACATCTATTAACTCGCTTTGTAATTTGCTTTTTTCAGAGAGTAATTTTTTAAGAACTTCCTCTTGTTTCTTTTTATTTAACTCTATGAACTCTTTAGCCTGTGCAACTGTTTTTTCAATTAAGTATCCTGCTCCGACATAAGTAAGTGTTGTTTTATTGTTTGTTATCTCTCCTTCCATGTATACGCCAGGGCCTGTATTAATTAGTGTTTTACTTTTCTCAGCTGTTGTTGCTTTTTCTAAGGCTTCTACTCCCTTAAGTATTGCATCTATTGACATAGTATATGTAGAAATTTGATTTTCTAAAACTTCATACTGTTGAGAATAAACGTTTTGTAAGTACCTCAACTGATTTATTGCATCACGTGTATATGCGTTGTTGTCTTTATTTTCCGTTTGAGTTATTTTTGCGTCTGACATTTTATTACCTTTTTATTACCTTTTTACTATTAAATATATAAACAGTATAAAATTACTTAGCAATTATTTAAAGCCTTTTTCAAAGGATTGATTGCTTTTTATATATAGCAATTATTCTAAATCTAAGCCGTCTTGTATACTCGCCATTTCGTACCCAGATGTACTTTTACCGAAAAGAACTCCATTTGAGTTTGCAACAACTGATATTCCAATACTCAATGAACCTAGATTTGCAGTTGATTGTGAAATAGATTTTGATATTGATTTTAATGATTCAAACTCTTCATCTGATACATTATTATTAACAACAAAACCTTTGTTTGTTAGTATGTTGTGAGAACCTACTGTTTTATATCCTGCAATTTCCAGTTGCATTACCTCTACATCAAAAACGTCTTTTATACGTTTAATATCTTTTTCTTTATAATCAGTATTAACAATTGCAATTTTATCATTAACAAGGATATTGTTGCCTATTGCGTTTAAGTCACTATCGAGTATTTCAATATGAATATCTTTTAAGTTTTCTTTAAAATGTCTTAGCTCAGATTCATAAATAGAGTTAGAAAGAAGAACTCCGTTTTTATTTGCTCTTCCAAATAAACCAATTAGATCTGAACCAGCAGCTGTAAGATGTACTGGAGTTAATAACAATGCTTTTTCAAATAACTCAAAATCAGATTTTTTAAGTTTTGAACCTGTTACACATATAGAATCAGAAACAATGCAGTATGCACCTACAAACTCATCGCCGTGTACAGAAAATTGACCTATACCCATATTTTAAAACCTACATTTGAGGTTTTTCTTCAGAAGTTTTTGTTTGCTTTTTTTGTTTTGGTTTTTCTTCTTTTTGCTTTTCTTCCTTTGGTTTCTCTTCTTTTACTTGAGATTTTTCCTTTTCAACTGTTTTCTTTTCATCTTGTTTTTTTGCTTGCTCTTTCTCTTGTTTAGGCTTTGTCATAGTTTGAGTAGGTTTTAATCTTGATTTCTTAACTTCTGGAGTTAAATCCACTTTTACATAATCTGCTTCTTTTGTTATAACTATTGTTACTGGAAGCATCTTTTTTGCTACATCTTGCATAAGATAGCCATTAAGCTCTCCTGATAATCTTATTGAGTCATAATCAGACTTTGTATATCTAGCTATATCTTCTTTTAAATATGATACAGCTCTCTTTAATCTTCTTGATTCGTGTATCTTTACTAGTTTTTTTCTTAATGCAAATGTTTTTGTGATTTGTGTTGCCATTAGCTCAACCCTTTAATCCTAACTTTCTTCTTCTCCAGTCTCTTTGGAATCTGTTGAACTGAACCTTACGGTGAGTTCGTAATACAGCTAGAACAGGTATTCTTCTGTTCTGCTTTAATTTTTTTCCAAGCATTTGTTTTTTCTTAGCTGATTTTTTGCCCATTTTAAAACCTTCTTATTTGTGTTTAAACTCTATTTTTGGTTCTGGTCTATATGTTAGTTTTGCCAGTATACCCTTTAATTGTTCATCCGTTAATTTATTTATTAATCTGTTACTTTGTGCCATGTTTATTATTAAATTTATAAGCTGATCATAAAGCTCTCTGTTCGATATCCTTACATTCATTAAACGTTCATATGCTTCGTTAGTTGTAAACTTCTTTGCTAGTTCCCTTTTTTGTTGTTCAATTTGCATTGCTTTCATACGTCGCGAGAGCTCTTTTCTCATTTTATCTTCATTTGGCTCTTGCCCTTCTGACAACCTTAAGCACCTTCCTTTATTACCTCTCCTGCTAGCTTATCTAAAAATGAACGGCCTTTTGGAGTTATTTCTCTTCCAGAAGTTGTCTTTTTAACATATCCTATTTTTTCTAATGCATCAAATGCATCCTTTATTATACTGCCTCCTGCTTTTACAGTATGTCTTCTGTGTACCACATGCCTCTTTCTATTGCTGTATTTTGATCTTAGACGTGAAATTCCTATATGTCCGTTTAAATATGTTTGTCTTAAGATTGACGCACATCGTATATACCAAAAATCTTCATCTGCAGGTACTCTTTCTCGTCCTGCCCCTGATTTAACATAATCTAAGTATCCTGGCTTCTCTATTCCTGAGCCTTTTAATTTTTCTGCGGCTTTTTCTATTAATTTTGAACCGTCTGCTTCAAGTACATTTGACATTTACTCACTCTATCTTTTAAATATATTAAGTGTTAAAATAACATAAATATTTACTAACAAAAATATATAAAGTAATAGCATAGAAAATAAGTACATTTTTCTATACAATTTTAATATTTGTAATAAAGAGGTTTATATACTTTTTTGTTTAAATAATATCTATCTCTTCTTAAAGCGTGGATTTAATGAAACTAAATGTAATTGAAGACGAAACAAAAAGTATGATTATAGAGCTAATTGATGCTGATCGAGGAATAGCTGACCTAATAAGGGACAAGCTTGCTGAAAAAAGCGATATTGAGTTCGTAAGTGTAGTTAAGACTCACCCAGACGTAGGTCAACCTAGATTAGTTGTTAAATCTAGCAAGAATGCAAGAGCATCCATATTAAAGGCACTTGATGAAGTAAGCGAAGAAATAGATGAGTTTGCAAAGCAACTACCAAAGCATAAAAAATAATGATTTTTAACTACTTACAAGATTTTAATGGGTTTTATAGATTTTTTTAGGAGAAAAGAAGTAATCTTTAAAGGACCTAGAAAAAATATAGTTGTAAATGAAGATAAAAAGTACAAAACATTAAAGTTCAACGGAGTTGTCCAAACCCGTATTAGTAAAAATTCTATTTTTTCAGGAGAGTACTGGGACTTATTTCCGCCGTTATGTTATGCTTTTGAAAAACCTAATATTCTTATGATAGGATTAGGTGGAGGCGCAATATTAAAAGAAATCGATATGTTATTTCAAAATGTTAGAGTAGATATTGCAGAGGTAAATCCAGAAATAATACGCATTTATAAAGAGTTTTTTCAAGAAAAAATATTAAAAAATACATCCAGCATATATAACAAAGATGGCTTCGATTTTGTAAAAGAAAAAAACTCTAGTTATGATTTAATTATTTTAGATGCCTATGACGTTGATAAGATACCTGAAAAATTTCTTACCGAAGAATTTATAATAAATTCACATAAAGCACTTAAGGAAAACGGGATATTAGCAATAAATTGCATAGACACAATGAGATTTGATGGTAGTGAAAACATATTTTTAAATTACTTAAATAAATTTTTTGAGGTTTATTCTCTGGGTTCAGGATTTATGACTGCAAATAAAATAGTAATATGTTTTAAAGAAAGATCTTCTTCTAGTAAAACACTAGAAAAAATAAATGATAATTTAATGAAAAATAAAAGTACAAGATTTTTATTAAATGTTTATCTTAATGTTGCTCGTGAAAATAATAAATAGTGTCTAAATAACTTTACATTGTTATTTAATAATGGAGTTTGGCTTATTTTCAATCCCGGGATTAAAAGCACCTGCGCTTAACGGTGAAGCAGAGTGGCTGAATACTGAAAAAATAGATCTTATTAATTTAAAACATAGAGTAGTAATACTTGATTTTTGGAGTTATTGTTGTATAAACTGTATACATATGCTTCCTGTTTTAGAAAAGATAGAAAATAAATATCAAAATAAAAAGGTAGTGATAATTGGTATACATTCGCCAAAGTTTAAGACAGAAAAAAATAATGAAAATGTATTAGAAGCTATAAAAAGATATAGAGTTAAACACCCTGTAGTTTTAGACAAAGATATGAAAATTTGGAAAAGTTATGGAGCTGGAGGTTGGCCTACTTTTGTGATAATAGATCCAAATGGAAAGATATCTGCAAAATTTTCAGGAGAAATACCATATAAAAACTTCGAAAAAGGATTAGATGCAATAATTAAAAAATACCCTGAAAGTAAATTTGCTAAAACAAAGTTCTTACCGAAATTTAAAAGATTTGAAAATAAATCTTTTTTAAACTATCCTGGAAAAATTGATATAAATAAAAAAACTCAAGACATAATAATATCTGATTCTGGAAATAATAGAGTAATTATTTTAGATAAAAATGGAAAAATATTACATAATATTGAAAGCAATAACAAAACATTTAAAACTAATACAAAAAACAAAGTTTCATTTAATATGCCGCAGGGAGTTTGTTGGATAAACGAAAAAGAAGCCATGATTGCCGATACTGGAAATAATGTAATTAAAAAGATAAATTTGGAAAGTAATGTAGTTTCTTTAGAAGCAGGAACTGGAGAGCTGGGAAGAAGATTTAAAGTAAATGAAGAACATATTGCAACTAAAGCAAAGTTAAGTTCTCCGTGGGATATTGCAATTTACGAAAATGAACTTTTGATAACTATGTCAGGTTCTCATCAAATACTGAAATACGACATGGAAAGTACAGTTTCACATTTTTCAGGAACTGGTAAGGAAGATTTAGAAGACGGAACCTTGACCAACTCTTATTTCGCACAACCAAGTGGGATATCTGTTTTTAAAGATAAGATTTATACCGCTGATAGCGAATCTTCTAGCATTAGGTCAATTTCAATTAAAAATAACTTTGTAAGCACAGTTGTTGGATCTGGTTTATTTGTTTTTGGAGATAAGACCGGAAAAGTCCAAGAAACTCTTTTACAACATCCTGTAGGGGTTTGTGCAGTAAATAATGGAGTTTATGTTGCCGATACCTTTAACAACTCAATAAAATATATTGATTTTAAAAAAGATAAGTCATATCAGATAATTTCACAAAATGAAAAAAGTGTTTGTAATATAAACGATCCAGAATGTGATACATTGGGATTATTTGAGCCAAACGATGTAAAAATTAATGGAAATTATTTGTATATTTGCGATACTAACAATCATCTAATAAGAATGTTTGATATTAAAAAGAGAATTTTAAAAACAGTTAAAATAAAAAAATAATTATTAAAAATCAAAGTAAGGTTTGATCTGATACTTCTACTTCTGTAACATTTTGTATTCCTTTTAGTTTTTCTTCTATTGCTGTGCTTCCTTCTTCGTCTGTGTGTACAAACATTACTTTTATTACCTTTATTCCAAAAGCAACATCTTCTAATTGTATGCTTTTAGGTTTTAGATCTGAGACTATTTTGTCTCTTACTTCAATTTCTTTTCCTGTTTCTGCGTATACTTTAAAAATTGTAGCTACATCTGCCATTAAGGTCCCTCAAATTCGCATGCTTTGCATTTATATTTAGTATGATTCAAACGACACTCATCGCATCTTACAATATCCTCTTTGTTACAAGATGGACATTTAAATAAAACATATCTATCAGTAAGTCTACCACATGAGGTACATATTTTTCCTAGCCTTGTCATAATATCACAATGAATCGAGCAAGCTATATATTAACTAACTCATAAATTATAATGTGTTTAATAAATAAAAGTATATAAAGTATTCGTTTGGACATGTGGCGTAACTTGGATAGCGCATCGGCTTGCGGAGCCGAGGGTTGCGGGTTCAAATCCCGCCATGTCCGTTAAAATATTAAAATTATTTTTTAACTGTTTTTCCTACAAGTGGAGTGAAAGGTGGTGTATAACACCCATTTGTGTCTCTGACAACTCCTCTCATTATAGAGTATACCTTTGCAGAGGTTATCTTACCATCAGTACTACTATGTATTTGTTTAACATCCTCGGTAGCCAATGGTGAAAATACCGCGTCTCTTGACGCTTTAAGTATTGGAATATCTAAAGCGCTATCCCCAATAACTAAACAGTCACTTAATTTTATATTATACTTATTTAACAACTCGACTGTTTTATATAATTTATTTTCCCCATTTGTTATTGTTAACTCTATTCCAATTAACTTGTTATTTTTATCAAATAATTCGGTGTTAGAAACACCATCAGTTAATTTAAAAATTTTTATAGCTGCTTCCAAACTTGTAGTTCCACCTGCAGTTGATAGGAATATTGGAATACCTTCTTGTGAAAATTGAAATATTAAAGAACTAACTTCTGGAATAGTATTTTTGTTTATGTAATTTGTCGCTATTTTAACCATATCTTCTTTTTTACCTAAATGATTTTCAGTCAATATATTATAAAACTCCATTTGACCTAAAGTTTCTCCTTTGATTCCTGGATTTTCTGCAATGATTGATTTAACTCTTTTTGCACCTGAAAATCCACGTAAAAAAGTCCTTAGATGAAGTTTTTGAAGCTCTGATATTAAGAGTGATTTTCCAATTCCTTCTGCAACCCTTCCTTTCCAAAGTGTTTTATCTCCATCTACGACTACAGCCCGTATTTCTTTACTTACCATTTGAACACAGGAAGGTATCTAAGATTTTAGATATTTATAGGTTTGGAATTTTTAATTATTTTTTATTTATTAAAAATGGTAAATGAACTTACAATTACTCAGAACGTATTGCTTTTACAGGATCAACACTTGCTGCTTTCCACGCAGGATATAAACTTGATAAAACGCTCACGATTATTGCAATTAATATTGCAACTATTATAATTCCGGGAGTTATTACTGGAGAAAAGGAACTTGATGAAGTTGATGAAGATGTTGACGGAGAACGTTGAGGGCCTGAGCCAGAGCCTACAAAAACAGCGCCACTTCCAGGATTACCTCTCCCACCTGTATTTCCTCCTGATGAAGTACTTTGAGTTGGAGCAGTGGGACTTCCTCCTGAAGATGGAGGACCTGCATGTGAAAGTAATGCAGGTAAGATAAATGATGCTCCAGCTCCTACTGTAACACCAACTACACCACCTAAGAAACCAATTATCAAAGCTTCTGAAAGAAATAATATTAGAACATCTTTTTTCTTGAAGCCGATTGCTTTTAATATTCCTATTTCTCTAGTTCGCTCTGTTACTGAAACCATCATTATACTCAGTATGCTTATTCCAGCGACTATTAGTGATATTCCAGCTATAGAGCCCAGAAGTATGCCTATTGAACCTATTATTGAGGCCACTGTTGAAGCTATAGCTTGTACAGACAACAAGCTTGCTGAGTTACCATAAATATTTTTAAGTAATGAAGATAATGCGGAAACGCTTGATGAAGAGTTAGCTTCAACTAGTATTATATTGTAAGAGTACTTACCAGTTATGCTTATCGCATTCTGTAGCGGTATAAAAATTGAGGTATCTGGATCAAGTAGTAATGAAGAACCATACTGATTTAGTATACCTTGAGCTATTAATGTAGTACTCTTTGTACCGCTTTGTGTGTGTTCAGTTAAGTATATAGGTTGATTTATTAAAACAGAAGAAGATGTTTGAGTAGAACTTGGAAATGCAACGCTGTAACCAACTAAAGCTGTTGGAAGTGAAGAGTCATTGTAAACAGAACCTGTGTATAAATTTATACTGCCTAGTGCATTAGCAAGAACATCATTAGAAACGCCATAAACAGTTATAGTTTGTTGCACACCTCCGGTAGTTACATTAGCTGGAAATCTTATTATTGGAATAGCAACACTAACGTTTGGTAATGATTCTATTTGAGCAATATCTGCGTTCGTAAATATATGCGAACCGGAAGGTATTAAGAAAATTGCAGTTGGTCCCATACTTTCTAAGGATTTAGAGACACTTACAGATATACCAGTTACTAAAGATATGAGCGCAACTATTGCAGCTATGCCTATAACTACGCTTAGTATAGTTAAGCCTGTTCTAACCTTACGCTCCATTATTCCCTTAATACCTAGTAACAGTATGTCTCTTAACTTCATTGATGAACCTTTGTTTTTTTAACTGAATTTTTCTTTGATTTTCTTCTAAATAAGTACACTATTATAAGGACAATAATAATTAGTATAATTATCAAAACTATAGGGATTCCTCCTGTTCTACTTTTGTATTGTTGATATGCTGTTGCATTTTGAGCTACCACATGAGCTCCTGAAGGAGTGGTCAATACAGTTGCACCTTTTGAGATATTAACTGAAAAATCTATTGTTTGATTTACCTGTTGATTTAAGTTGTTAGAGTAGGAAATAACTGTCGGTATCGTATAAACTCCTGGTTTGATTGATGGCGATGCTGTAAAACTTACCGTAAAAGCAGTAGGCGTTGCAACAGGTATACTACCTAATGATGTCGTATCTTGTCCAACAACTGATATGCCTTGTGGTGGTTTAGGTGTTATGAAAACAGATGACGCTGTACCCGAACCCATATTGTTTAATGTTGAGGTTAATGTAAATAATGAACCTGCTGTTGGATTAGATGGAAGAATTACAGTGTTTAAGTTTATTAGATTTATATCGCTAGGAGTAAGAAAGTTTAGCAACAATGTAGACGTTTCAGGTTGACCATTTAATATATATGAAGTTGCAGAAGATATACTTCCAACACTTCCAGAAGATGGTGTTAAGTACAATGATATCGGAACCTTAACTTCAGAATGAGGTTTTATTTCTGGGAATTTTATTATACCATCTGAGTTAATTAGACTTATTGTACTCGAAGGTGTTAATGTAAGTGTCAAGTTTTGTATAGGATAATTTGTTGAGTCGTAAGCAACTATACTTGTATTCTGAATATTTCCAGATTCAATACTTGTATTTTGCAATGAAAGTGAAAGTCCATTATTGTAGTTTGGAACTGCATATGTATCCACAACTTCAGTAACTGAGGTATTGTAACCATATGGAGAAATGTAATTGTAATTTAAGGTTAAAGGTATTGGTTGTCCAGAAGAACTAGATGGCAAGTAAGCCATAAAGGATGTGTTTTCATATGAGTTAGGCGCTATGCTGTTTATTGTAGTTGGTTGTGAAAGAATACCTCCGCTTGATAATGATATTTTAGGTGTTAAGTAGTAAGCATACCCAGAACCTGAGTTTTGAACTTGTAACGTTACATTGTTAAGTTCTCCTGCGATTAAAGGTTGATTTTTTATGCTAAATGAAAGATCTGGACTTCCGTATAAAGGAACGGTTAAGTTGTACTCTTGTGTTGATCTTATTGTATCATTTGTATAATTCCATGAGATATAGAAAGGAAATGATATTGTTGTATTTTTACCAACTGATAAGTTCTTTGCTATGTTAACATTGAATACCATATTAAATGTCGAGTATGGGGGTAATGAATCAACATAATAAGTAGAGTATGAAGAACCATTAAAGTTTGTTATCCCGCCATAAAGTTCTACATAACCCTTTAAGTCAATAAATGTACATGAACCTCCAAAGTTTTCAAGGGTTACTGTTACCGGAACATCATTTAGACCAGGTCCTGCTGAGATGGGGTGCGTGGAGTTACCCCATGTTGTGCTTATTATTTTAAAGTAATTAGTTGTTGGAATCAAATTACATGAAGTACCTGCAGCTGATGTTGTTCCAAATAATAAGAACATTAAACTCATAGCCAATAAAATTGCTCCGTATTTCCTATTTTTTACATTCATTGAATAACCCTTAAAGATAATTTATTATTTTGATTTTTTAATACTTGATTTTGACTCTTTTATTATCAAACCGTCTTTCATATGTATCTCTCTATCTGCAAGTTTTGCTATGTCTGGATCGTGTGTAACCATAATTATGGTTATTTTACTTTGCTTTGCCATATTTGTTAATATTTCTAAAACTGTATCAGAAGTTTTTGAATCAAGATTTCCAGTAGGTTCATCAGCAAGAATAATGGATGGTGAGTTAATTAATGCCCTTGCTATTGCAACTCTTTGTTGTTCTCCTCCGCTTAACTCTAAAGGTTTTTTCTGAAACTTCCCTTCCAACCCTAGTTTGGTTAAAAGATTTTTTGCATCGTTCATTTTTTCAGGAGTGTCTGCATTACATATCATTAAAGGTATTAGGACATTATCTAAAGCAGATAAATAATTAACAAGATTATATGATTGAAATATGAAACCTATTTTCTGATTTCTTATTGTACATAACTCATTATCATCTAATGTAGATGTATCAACTCCATCAATGAATAACTCACCTGTAGTTTGTCTATCTAAAGTGCCTAAGATATTCATAAGGGTGGTCTTTCCACAACCTGACGCACCAAGAATAGCTACAAACTCCCCTTGTTTAACATTTAATGTAACACCTTTTAAGGCAACATACTCTATTTTTTTAGAAGTATATGTTTTCTTAATGTTATTTGCAAGTATTGCAGCTCCTTCCACGGACTCACTCAAATCTATTTTATTTTATGTATATTAGTATATATTTGTTTTCAGAGGATTTGGTTGCTTAATTAAATAGAAAATAAAAAATAAAACTACTTTGTAATTATTGAACCGTCTAATGAATCCACACAGTTGCATTTTGGCTTTTCATAAACACTAGGAAATAACTCCTTTACTACATCTTTTGCTTTTTCTATATTTTTACCGAAAACAGCAAGCATTTCGTCGCTACGTACTGGTTTTATTTCTGGATTTCCTTCTAAACCTGCATCATAATCAGTAACAATACCAATCCCTAAATAACATATGCCTTTTTCTTTTGCTAAAACAACTTCAGGATATTGAGTCATGTTTATTACATCAAAACCTTGTTTAGAGAAAAATTTTGATTCTGCTTTTGAAGAAAATCTTGGACCATTTATTACAACAACAGAAGCAGTTTTGTGATAAGGTATTGAAAGCTTTTCTAATGTTTTTCCTGCAAGCTCTCTTAATTCACTACAGTAAGGATCAGCCATACTAACGTGTGCTACTATGTTTTCATCAAAAAATGTATCTTCTCTATTGTTTGTCATATTTACAAATTGGTCAAAAAGCACAAACTCCCCGGGAGCATAATCAGGACGTAAAGAACCCACTGCATTTGTTGCAATTATTCTTTTAACATTTAGTGATTCTAAAGCTGCGATGTTTGCTTTATAAGGAACTTTTTGTGGAGGAATATTATGTTTAGAGTTATGTCTTGGTAAAAATGCTACATCACAGTTATTTATTTTTCCTAATGCTATTTTATCACTAGGTTTTCCAAATTTAGTATCTACTTCAACAACTTCAGGACTCTCCAATAATGAATAAAAACCAGAACCTCCGATTATACCTATTCTTTCCATATTATCATTAGCTTTTTGAGTATTAGATTATAAAAAGTGTTCTAAAAAATTAAAGTTACTGTTAATCCATAATTGATGGATTTTTAATAATATATCTTAAAGTTAATATACTTGTTAGGAATTTTTCTGATTCTTTAAACATATCAAGAGTATAAGGATTTAATGAGGTATTCATCTTAAATGCCCTTAATAGCCTGTAAATATTTTTTGTGGCTGGTGGATAATATATATAGGGAAGATTATTTCTGTCATTAATAATTTTTGGACATGTTTCAATAGGAAAAGCTTCAAGAAAATCTTTAACATAGCTTAATAACCTCTGATGCGTTGTTGGACTAATATTTCTGTTAAGGGCAGTTAACGTTGAAATGTAAAACATCCTACTTATAATGTTATTTCCTAAATTTCTATTTATGAGTTCATGTGCATAGACAAATTCCAATGCTGATAATCTTAATACTTTGCCTTCATCTTCATTATCTATAAATTTGTTAAATTTTGATTTTGTAGTATAATTAAGAGCATTATTATTTGCTAAAGAAAGAAGTATACTTTCTCCATCTTCTCTGATAGGTCTATCTCGTGAAATGTTGAAAAGAGCTTCTTGAACTGATTTGTGAGGTGTATACATTGCTAAGGTAGTCAAAACAGATATATCTTTAGAGTTACATAGTTTTTCATGTAGTTCTTGATTATCTCTTTTTGAAGATATAAGACGACGTTTTACAAAACTAGGAGCATGAGCAACCAATAAACTTTGTACGTTGTTCATTAATAACACAACAAGTTAGTTATTTAAAAATTCAGATATAATAATGTTGTGAAAGGTTACGATATGGATAATTATTCCAAAGATAAACTAAAGGATCAACACTTCATGATTAATGAGTATTTTATTAAAAAATTGGTAGAGTACTCTGATTTAAAAAAAGATGATGAAGTATTAGAAATTGGAGGAGGCTCTGGAAACTTAACCTCTGAAATTTATAAAAAGGTAAAGAAACTTTTTGTTTATGAAAAAGATTTAGAATTTTGCAAAATACTTAAAGAAAAGTACAATTATGAAAATGTTCAGGTTAATTGCGAGGACATACTTAATAGTAAGCTTCCCAAATTTAACAAAATACTTTCTAATCCACCATATCAAGTATTGGAACAAATTTTTTTATTATTAATAAATCAAAAAAGATATGACTTTGATTTATGCATTATTACAGTTCCGAGTAATTTTAAGGAAATAATAACGGCAAAAGTAAATGATAGTGAGTTCAGTGTTCTTTCTTCTTTATTTCTAGGTTTTTTTGATGTTACTGTTTTAGAAAAAGTTCCTAGAGAGGCTTTCGACCCTATGCCAAGAGTTCTTTCGTATATGATAAAAATAACTCCAACTAAAGATAACGAATTTTTAAAACAAATGCTTAGAGAATTTTTTATTTTTAAGAATAAAAAGCTTAAAAATATTATTTTTAGTTTACTATGGAATTTAAAGGATAAAACAGGAAAAAATAAGTATACAAAAAGGCAAGTGAAAGAACTTTTAAAAAATATTGAGAAAAAATATGAGAAAATACTTGAAAAAACAATTTCTGAATTATCGAATAAAGAAATAAAAGTTATCTGCAGAGATAACATTTGGGATAATATATAAAACGCCTGGGGCGAGAATCGAACTCGCAGGGTTATTACTTCAAGAAATAATAAAGCAGTTACACAAGCTACAGAATAATTATATTTTATTTTTGTTAAAGCAATTATTAATTTCTAATAAGAGATTAACAGAAAAAAATTAAAGTTGCCTAAAATTAAATTTAAAAGAACAGGAGTATATATTTATTTATTTAAAAATAATTTTAGAGACATGGCATTTACACCTACCCACCCCATAACCTAAAATTCTACTAAGTTTAAATAAGTAAAATTTTCAATCTGTCTTATTGCAAACGTAACAAGATGTTTCGTAAATTTCTTCATATGCCCATACTTCTGCACTATTACTCGTGAAGCAACCCAAACCTCCGGTATGTTATATTTTATCTTATATATTTCTATATATAGTCTTCTGGCAGGCTATCGATACACTCGTTGTATCTATTGCTCAGAAAACGTGTCGTAATCCGTCTTAATATGACAAAGGAGAAGAGAAAACTCCCAAATATAATTAGACGGAAAAGTTTTTAATTTTTTATGTCCATAAATATTTTGATAAATATGGGGATTAAATTAAAGGATATACATCCTGAGATAAATATGTTCGTAAATGATTTAAATTTTTTTGGTAAACAGTTATCTATGAAAGGTTATTTGCCTGCCAATTCTGGAAATGCAAGTATTCTTTTAAGTTCAGATGCATCTGAACAAGTATTACGCAAAGTTAAATATCAGACAGATAAGATAAGTTTTGACTCTTTACCGAATCTTAAAAAATTACGAAGAGATGGAAGAACTCATTATAATGTCGAATCTCTAGAGAAAGATTTATTAAAAAAATATGTTGAAAAGTTAGATGAAAGATTAATAATTATTACAGCAACAGGCGCAAAACTATGGGATATTGAAAGGAATCCGGATAAAAGAATATGTATTTTTAAAATGAGTCCCAAATTAGATGGTTTTCACATAATGTTTGGAAATAAGGAGTAGGGTATAATTCCATCTATAGAAGTAGGAATACACTTGATGGCTAATTCCATAAATATTTGTAACAAATTACCATCATCAGCAGTATTTCATTCACATCCAATATCATTAATAGCTACGGCTTCCCATATAAAAATAAATAATTCTTATAAAGAACTTAATAAAATCCTTTACACACAGAAAGAGGGACTTGTTACAAATATACCTGAATTAATAGGACTTACAAAGTATGAGCCGTCAGGATCTAAAGCACTAATAAAGGAAAGTTTAGCAGCTATTAATAATCACAGAGTAGTGATTTGGGGTCATCACGGAGTCCTCATACGAGAAAAAACAATTGAACGATGTGTAGACCTATTAGAATATGTTGAAGATGCTGCTTCTTTTTCTCTCAGAGCATTACTAAATCCAAAACAATTTACTGGATTAAATTTTGTAGAATTACAAAAATCAATTAAATTATATAAATTAAATCCGGCGATACTTGAAGTTCTAAGGAGCAAATAAAAATTAGTTAGAATTGCCCAAATACTGTAATTTTTTTATTTCAAAAATACGTATTTCAGTATTTTCAGCTTTTGATACTTTACTACCTATTTCATCAAGATTTATTTCTTCTGAAATCGCAGTGATTATTCGACCCATTCCTGCATGACCAACTATTAGTACAGTATTATTAACATTATCTTTGTAAATTGAATCTAAAATTCTAAATATCCTATTATAAAGTTCAGCTACGGTTTCACCGCCACCAGGTCTAAAATTTAGGTTATATAAAATTTTAGCACGTTCTTCACGCTCCTCTTTTGTCAATTTTTTACCTTCATCAACACCATAATATCTTTCTCTCAACTCTTTTAATAACGAAATTTTAATACCTTTATGGTATTTGGCTATTTCAAAAGCAGTATCTTTTGCCCTACTTAAATCACTAGAATAAATTGCATCTATATTTTCAAACTTTAATTTGTTTGCGACATTCTTTGCTTGTTTAATTCCAATTGCATTTAATTGACCATAATGTCCATCATGCTGTCCGAGTATAACTCCTTCAGAGTTGCCGAAAGTTTCGCCGTGTCTTACAAATATAAGCTTCATAAACCCAAATCAAATAAACAAGTAATTGATTAAGTATTTTAGGTAAATATTGTTTATTTAAAGTATAACAAAACCTATTTAAATTAATTAAAACAAGAATTCAGAGCACTAGAAATTGAAAAAACAATTTCAGA
>JAJZMZ010000015.1:0-325 GCA_021848095.1 Microcaldota archaeon
AGGTGACTCGCAGTAATTACCTCCAAGACCTATAGATGTACTAGATGATGAATCAGCTATTATACCTTCTTGAAAGTTTATTGCTCCTGCACTATTTTGAGCAGTTATTAAAGATTGGTAAACAAACGGTGCAGTTTCTTGCCAATTTGTCATAACTGAAAAACCAGTGTCTGCAGAAACAACGCCTATTTCTAAACCATTATTTTGTGTTATTGTTGCTTCTCCTATTGTAGATATTCCGCTCCATAAAGTTGTACCTGCAAAGTTTTGATATTTATTGAATATTTTTGCACCGTTATCGTATAATCCATAAGTTGATGAGAGC
>JAJZMZ010000015.1:335-4154 GCA_021848095.1 Microcaldota archaeon
AAAAATGCCGTCGTATTCTGTTGATGTTGGTTCAAATGTTAAGTTTATTATTGCATGAGAATTTGCACCGATATTGAGAGAACCAGTATTAATCCAAAATATTGCATTTGATGAGGTACTTGTACAACCAGACTCACACCATGAATACAGTTCGGTGTTTCCATAATAGAAACGTATATTTCCGAGATCAGATGCTTCGTAAGACGAGTAGGAAGAAGGATTAAAGTAAATTTGTTGTTGGAAGTTTGTTCCTGTCGCTGTGTTTTGTGAGTTTATTACATTTACTCCGACATAATAACTTGAAGGCAAACCCATCTGCTTACTTCCTAAGTTTACCCAAACAACTGTATTAGACGCTGTGTTGGATGCACCGCTTTCTATCCATGAATTCAAAATAGTGCCTGTGCCATTTTTTCCAGTTGAAAACTCTAAATTACTAAGATTTTTATTCAAATACTGTGAGTATGTTGAAGGATTAAAGTAAATCATCTGTTGTAAACCTGACACTGTTTCTATTGATTGGGAGTTAGTAAGTGTTACTGGAATATAACCTTGACTTCCAGAGTTTAGTCCTATTGCAGTTGTAGATCTTGGTTTAATTACAAAACTACCTTTAGCAGAGCCAGGAAAACCAGTAACATCATTTACATAATTAATATAGAGTGACCCTGAAAAAGCTGTACCTATATTTATAGAAGGTTTACCTGTGCTAGTGTAACATTGCAATGTAACTGAGTATGCTGTACCATATGGGATGTAAGGTTGTTGTGAAAGTTTAGTATATTGTATTAAGTGTTGATTATTAGGATCAGAAGAACAGCCAATGCTTGTTATATTTATATAGTTTGAGCCTGTCTGTGTTAAAGTTAAAACTAGTGCTCCTGTTGTATTCATATAATAATTAAGACAAGAGAAGCCTTGATTTATTTTACAAATCTGTCCAGTAGCTCCTGAAGAGTTAAAAACTCCAAGAACGAAGAGTGCAGAAAGTGCAATTGCCAATATGAGTATTGCCCAACCATACGTAATCAAGTACTCCATTGCACTTTGAAGTTTCATACTTTTATTTGATTTTAAAATTGATTTTAACATTATCGTACCTATGGGAACATCACTACTATAAAGACATCAATCTTTTAATATTTTTGCAATTATTACTTATTGACTACTTTTTAGGCATAAGCAAAACTTCACTGTATCTATTACAATTTATATTTTTTTCAGCTACTTTTCTGGCTTTATCTAATGTTATTTTTTCAATTATTTGTGGTAATTTGTCAAATAAATCCGGCTCATCTTCTATAACTCCTGAAGAAGCTATATTTGTCGCCATATCTAAAGAACGTTCTCTATATATTTTGTATTTTATTATTGTAGATTTTTTCATTCTTTCTAACTCTGTTTTGTCAAACTCCCCCTTTTCTATTTTTTCAAACTCACTTGTTATTATTTTTCTTACTTTTTCTACATTTTTTGGTTCTGTTCCTGCTTCTGCAGAAATCATACCTATAGTATTTCCAGCTTGATATACTGAAAATGGGTCATATGATAATCCATTTTTTTCTCTAACTTCTTCATAAAGTCTATATTTAATAATTTCATTTATTATTCCCATAGTTGCGTACTCATCAACTTTTTTACTATTAAATGAATCTAATGAAAAACCAATTGCTATTCTTGCCTGTTTTATGCCGCTTTTTTTAACTACTTCCTTTCTTAATTTATTTTTTCCTTTAAAAATAGTTCTTTTAGGAGTATTAAACTCCGATTCATACTTTTCAAAGTATTTCTCTGCTAACTTTTTAGCAGTTTCTATTTTTACTCCTCCTGCAATACACAAAAACATATTTTTAGGACAATAATATCTCTTATAAATCTCAAAAAGATGGTCTCTAGTTATTTTTTTAATTGTTAACTCGTTGTTTCCTCCTACTGGCATCTCTGCAGGATGACCTTTGAAAAGTACCTTTGGCATATAATCATAAAACAAATTCTCTGGATTATCTTCATGTATTAAATTCTCATTTATTATTGGTCCTCTTTCTAGTTCAAATTCTTTTTTTGGAATTGTACTATTCATAGTCATATCCGAAAGCAATGAAATACCTTTTTCAAGATAATTTTTTTGTACTTGAAATAAATAATTAGTTATCTCTCTATCGGTATATGCATTATCGTAACCACCCATATCTTTAACTTGCTCATTTATATCCTTCCATGTTCTTTTCTTTGTTCCTTTGAACATCATATGTTCTAAAAAATGAGCAGCACCATTAACTTGCGGTTTTTCATCTACTGAACCATACCTAACTCCTAACGAAAGACCAACTGTTTCAAGCTCTGGAAATGAATAAATAAAAACACGCAGTCCATTATCTAAAACAAAGGATTTTTTTGTAACCATCTGATCATCAATTATCTTGTATGCACTATTGGTTTATTATTCATATACTTTTTGAATGTTTCTTTGAAATGCATACTTTATATATCTAAAAAACTTATGCATATATATGTCATTAATTGAAGTACTATTAAATGCAGGATTTACTGAAGAACAAGCAAAAACCCTTTCTAAAAATAAATCCTTTATACGTAATTTCCAGTATAAAGATTCAGAATTCATACAAAATCATATACATCAGATTTCAAAGAAATATAAAATTAATCAAGAACAAACCCGTTCAATAATTGTAAAGTTCCATCCATTTGTAAGTTTAGATCATACACGTGTTTTTAATGATTTAAGAAGAGTTTTTAAAATCTCTAACCTAAGTATCAGATCATTAATTTTAAGACATCCTCCATTTGCTGGATATAATTATGACCGTATTTTAAATAGTATACAAAATGCATTTGGTTGTACGAAAAAACAAGCAATATTGTCAATTTTTAGACATCCTCAATTTGCAGGCTTAAATCACGAACGAGTTATGAGAAATTTATCTAAATTCGGCAGAATTGCAGGTATTTCTAAAAAAGAGATTAAATATAAAGTACTAGCAAATCCTCCTATTGCAGGATGTTCCAAAAAAAGATATTTAGCAGCATTAGATATCGGAAGAGTTTTAAGAAAAGAGGGTTACAAAGATTCTGAACTACTTCCTGCCTTTAAAGTTAATTTCGGTAAATCTCCTTACATTCCAGGCACAAGACTAAGAATATCTAAATATGAAGGTCAAAATAAAAATATTTCTGAAAATATCCCACTATTTAATGCAATGAGAGAAACAATGGACAAAAAAAGAAAAAGTATCCGAAAAATTACTTCTTAAACTTTATTATTTAAAAATATAAATGGGCCCGGAGAGATTTGAACTCTCGACCTCCCGATTTCTGCGCTTTTGATTAAACTTTTTCTAAAAGTTCATATCAGTCGGGTGCTCCAACCAAACTAAGCTACAAGCCCTTGCTATTATATATACTTAAACATCTTTAATAGTTTGTTCCTCACTTTATATTTTATTATTCGAGTTTAAATTATCTCTAAATATTTCAAAATCCTTATCCATTATATTGCTAATTCTTTTAAACCTTAGCCCAGCAGCGGGATGATACGTTACCATATATACTCTGTTGTTTTTTTCTATTAAAGATCCATGCTTTTCAGAAACTTTGTCAATATCTAATATAACTTTATTTGCTAAACTTCCTAAAAGTATTATGTATTTTGGTTTTATTACTTCTATTTGTTGTAATAAAAACGGTTCACATGCTTCAACTTCTTTATCACTTGGCATTCTATTTTTAGGTGGGAAAAATTGTACACAACTGGTGATATAAATCTGTTCTCTTTGAACTCCGAGTATCTGTATTTTCTTA
>JAJZMZ010000015.1:4206-4521 GCA_021848095.1 Microcaldota archaeon
TTTTGCATTTACTGGTCCGTCTCCTTTAACGTGTCTTTCGCTTAAATCCCACTCTGAATATTTTTTTGGTAGTTCTTTATATCTTTTATTTATTTCTTCTATACTTTCATATTTTTCTACATACTCTATGGCTTCTTTTAAAATAGGTACCATATTTTTATACTTAACTTTCTTAACAAAATTCTCTTTATCTACCCAAACATAATCGATATGTTCATTTGATATTTTGACCTTTTGATTTTGTATCTTTCCTATAAAATATCTAACCGTTTTTTTAATTGCTTTGCCTTTTTCAGTAAAAATATATGTGACATC
>JAJZMZ010000019.1 GCA_021848095.1 Microcaldota archaeon
TACGCATATACTCCCTAGAACAAAAAAAGAAAGTGAAGATGTTAATAGCATTTACAGAAATATAGAAAAAGTAAAACGTTTAACTTCTAAAGAATATGAAAAAGAGTTAAAAAAATTAAGGAAAGCCTTTAAGTATAAAGCTAAAAATAAAATATTTAAAAAGGGAAAAATGTAAGTGGAGCAAGAAGTATTCCAAATAATGCTATTGCAAGTGCAAGTAATGACAAATTCCTTGATAGCTTATAAAATTTAGCGTTCTTTTTTGTCAAATATCCTATTGAAATATATAATATGATCAAATCTGTGATCATTATAAATCCTAAATAAATAAAACTGTGGAACTTTAACTCAAAAACGAACAAGTAAAAACTTATTACAACTGCAATTATGTATAATACTGCAGCAATAACCGCTGATGCTTCTATACCTATTATTTTAGGTAATGAGCTAACCTTTCTTTTTATATCTCCCTTCAAATCTCTAATGGTTCCGTGTATTTCTCGTGCTAAACCACTTAAGAAAACCATACTACTAACTATTAAAATAGGCAATGAAAATTTATCAGTCATTACAAAGTTACCGTATATAAAAGGAATTGCCATTGAAAATGCAATATAAATGTTGCCTATCAAAAGTACTTCTTTAAGTTTGTAACTATACAACATCGCAAGTACTCCAAAAATAACTGCGATAATAAATGCATAATAATTTATGAAAATGCTTGCAAAAATTCCTATAAAAAGTGTAATTGCAGTTATCCACAACGCTTCTTTTTTTGTCAATTCTCCAGAAACTAACGGAGCATTTTTTTTATTGTTTTCTTTGTCTACTTCTACATCAAAGTAATCATTTATTGCAAAAGAAGCCATGCTTATAAAAATAGGAGTTATCAAACTAGCTATAATTGCAATATATCCTGGAAAATTATTTTTATATACTATTAATTCTCCTGCAAGCACTGCAATTATTAACATAAAACTGTGTTCTGCTCTTGTAAGTTTTAAAATACTTTTTAATTTTTTAAATAGCTCCATTTAAACATTACTATTCAAATGTACAAATATTTAAATAGGACTTATGTACTATTATTAGTGATAAAATGGCAACTAAAGCTGCAGCACAAATGAATCCTACTACTAAAAAAGAAGGCGCAGCACAAATACCAAAAAATTTATTTGCTCAAATAGAAAAAGAAAGAGATGCAATAATTAAATTATGTGCTGAATATCAAAAAAACAAAGATGACAAAACTGCAAACAAAATCAATGAATTAAATTTACATATGCATGCTAAAATTTCAGTTCTTTCTGAAAATATGAAACCAGTAGATGTTAAAGAATTAGAGAAAATTCAAGAACAAGCAAATAACGGAGTAGAACAAGCTGCAAAAGCACACTCTATGAAAGTTGATTATGTCGATATAAGAAATGTCGATGTCACTGCAAATGGAGTTACAAAAAAATTACATAAACATCTTAATGATGCTTTAGAAAAAGCCACTGATTCTGAATCTTTTGTTTCATTACTGCCTACTCAAGTTAGTAAAGCGCTAACTAAAATAAATTTAGACAAAGATATTCTTCTTAATGGAGATACTGATCTAGAATTAAAAGGACTATTAGAGTTAAATGATATTCATAGAGGATCTGAGAAAGTTACTAATCCTAAAACAAATCCTATTACTGAAAATGTAAGATTATCTGAAGCAGAAAAACAAAAATTAAATGACATTGTAAAAAGTACAAATGATCAAAAATTAGTTAATTCTATTGTAAATTCACCTGATTTTAACTCTGCATTGACTAAAGACACAGTAATGGAGTTATTAACTCATAAAAATGACAAAATTTCAAAATTAGTTGCTGAAAGTCCTGTACTTAAAATACTAAGTAATAATGAGTTAGTAACATTACTTAATAAAGGTACGATAAATGGAAAAGATGCAAGTAAAGAAGTAATTGAGGGAGTTTTTTCTAATCCAGATATTGTAAATGCAATTGGAGAGTCTCAATTCAAAAAGAAAGGAATTACAGTTCCAAGAACACAAGATATAATAGAAACAATAGCAGCAGAAAAAATATTCAGTATTTTCAAATCAGCTTCACAAGGTAAACCATCTACACTAGCAGGTGGAAAGTACACAGGAGAAGCAATAAAAGGTCTTGCAAAAAACAAAAAAGCAATGGAAGTTTTACTTAAAAATAACCACGATATCTTTAAATTATTTGATGATTCGGTAACAAAACTTAACTCTGGCTATAATAAAAAAGGCTTTGTCTTATTCAACGCAGTATCATTTGTTAATGGTATAAGAGAATCTGATACATTTTGGAGCGGAATTAACCGTACTCAATTGGGTTCATTGTTAAAAATACCTTCATTAAAGAAATTTATTTCTGAAAATCCAAATGCAGCAGTAAACTTAAGTGGCGCACAAGCAATTGATTTATTTTCCAGTGATATTTCTAATGTATTAGTTACTAGAAATCATGAGCTATTAAATAAAATTCCAGAATCAGTTATAAGTATTCTAATTTCTAATCCAAATATTAATAAAGTTGGATTGGCACAAAATAAATCTTTGGGTAAACTAAATGAAACCTTTCTAGATCCAACTAATGCTAATTTTATATTCAAAACAAATAATCAAAATCCAAATCAATTTAAAATTCTTATTTCTGAAAACAGAGACCTTTTTAATCCAAACAACAGTTTATCTCAAAAAGTAAAAAAACGTTTGGCTAATCAATTTATTTTGTCTGATTTCAATGTAAATACTCATCCCCAGATAATTACTCCACTAGTATCTGCAGCATTTTTAAATCCTGAACTTATTAAATTTATAACAAAATCTAAAGTAATGTTATTTTGCAACAAATATGATGTTACTGAGTATTTAACGCGTAATCCTGAGATAGTAACATCATTAAGTAGAAGTAACATTGAGTCATTAATCGTATCAGGAAGTTCCTTTTCAAAAAATCCTGGTTCAATATCTGCTTTAATGTCTAATAGCCATGTAATCAAAAAACTAGGTACAGTTAAAATAAACAAATTTATCAATGATTATCTAGATGTAAATAACAGAACACCTGAGTTAGAAGAAGTAATAATAGGTTTGATTAAAAACAATGATTTGGTTTTAAGTTACAATGATATATCTACATATACTGCTAGTTCTAATGTTAAAATAAAGGGAGCTATAGCTTCAAGAACCGGTGTAGAAAATCTTCTTACTAATCAAGAAATATTAGAGTTATTTAATACTTCTAACGCTTCAGTAAGAGCATCAGCAATGTCAAATCCTGGCTTATTTAAAAGATTTTTGAGTCTGTAACTTTTTAATTATTTAAAGCAAATTTAAATATTTTTCTACTTTATATAAGGTGATAGTATGTCTCCAATTAAGAAAAGTAAAGCTGCAATAATAGTTTTTCAAGGGATGAAATCTAAAGATAGTTTATTAAAAGAAGCACTTTCAAAATCAAAACAGCACAAAACAAAAAGAAATAAATAACTTTATAACTTTTACTGTTTATTTAATATTGGGAAGTATTATTTTGGTGGGTAAATGGCAGTAAGTGCATTAAATAGAAGAGAATTAGTTGGTAGTTCTGAGTCATCAGAGATAAAATCTATGCAAAGATCGGGATCAGGTTTAAGTAATGGGTCCAGAGAAATTGAAGCGCTTTTAAGGAAAACTATAGATCTTAAAGAAAAGTATGCAAAAAAAGTTTCAAGTTCTTTAGCAGAAATACAAAAAACATTTTATAAAGATTCTGATGGACTTTATACAGTAAGTAGAACTGGGGAAAAGCAAATACATCTGAACGCATTGATCGGTATTATAAATTATTTCAATGACAATAAAGAGGAAGCAGGAAATGTCCTTAATAGTATACATAAACAACGGGATAAAACAGGACATTATTCTTTAAGTACTTCTTCTCAAGATAAAAATCAGGTTTCAGATATACTGGTTTCAATTCTCGAGTTCTTTTCGGGAAATGGTGAAGAAGCAAGAAGATTGTTAAGACTTAACGGTTATAAAACAAATAGCGGTCTTCTTACTAGTGTTAATAATAAATATACTATTCTATCCTGTCCTAATGTACTTAACGGAATAGCAGAAGCTATGCAAGGAAACTCTAAAAAGGCCCAAAAGATATTAAATGCATTAGAGGAAAAAGTAGGTAAAAATCCATTTGGTGTACTTTTTGCTTCAAGTGATTATAAAAAAATACATCCTGATGTTGTAACCGTTGTTGCAACATTAAAGCTTTTTACTGAAGGGCTTATTAAAAGTGAAGAGTACTTAAATCAATCACCAACTTCTCAATCAAGTACATCAGAAGGAGTTCTTTTTGAAGCATTACACTCTATTATCTCATTTAACATTTTATCTCAGAAAAAATTAATTTAAATAAAAAATCAAAAAACTTCAAAAAACATAAATCTTTCAAATAAGTTCAAACTTAAAATGATAAGTTATAAGGCCTTCCTCTCCATCGGTGTACATTCTTCTGAATACTTGTTTTACCTTTGCTCCTATCTGTGGTTCTTTTCCACTATCAACAATATGTCCTTCTATCATCGGTCCTTCCTCTAACTTTATTACTCCTATGACATAAGGTGCGCTTTCTTTGAAAGCTTCAGAAGGAACATGTATTTTTGTAAATGAAAATATCTCTCCTTTACCTGAAAACTGATACTCCTCCATTTTTGTATTTCTTCCGCAATTTTTACAAACTATTCTAGGTGGGAAGTACTTAGTATTACATGTTTTACAAACATTACCAATCATATTGTATCTAGCGTTGAACTTTCTCCACGCGCTTGCAGATGCTTTTTCCATTTAATCACTAATTAGCTCTTTTCATTATGTGGACTACAGCAGTAGCGCCACTTCCTCCAACATTATGGGTCATTCCTATCTCAGCTCCGTTTACCTGTCTTTCTTTAGCCTCTCCTCTTAATTGCATTGTAATCTCTACAGCTTGTTTTATTCCAGTAGCTCCTACTGGGTGTCCACAACCTTTTAGACCACCGCTTGTATTTACAGAAAGTTTAGAGTTTAGCTTTGTTTCACCATCAAATATTGCCTTAGCCGCTTTTCCTTTTTCATAAAAGCCAAGATCCTCGATCGCAAGAATCTCTGCAATAGTAAAGCAGTCGTGAACCTCAACAACATTTATATCGGAAGGTTTTACTCCTGCATTTTTATAAGCGTTAGCTGCAGCAATCTTTGTAGCTTTTAGCTCCGTTAATGACTCTCTTTCAGATAATCCTAATGTATCACTTGCTTGAGCACTAGCAGCTATCTTTATCGGTGTATCATTATACTTTTTAGCTATCTCTAATGGAGCAAGAACAACAACCGCAGCTCCGTCTGATATTGGTGAGCAGTCAAAAACCTTTAATGGCTCAGCAACTACCTTTGATTTTAAAACATCTTGTATAGATATTGGTTTTCTAAACTGCGCATACTCATTTTTAGCTGCGTTTTCATGATTTTTTACAGCTACACTTGCTAACTGTTCTTCTGTAGTTCCATACTCGTGCATGTGTCTTTTAGCCATAAGCGCGTATAATCCTGGGAAGGTTATACCTTGCGATAACTCCCATTCTTGATCTCCAGCTCCTCCTAGTGCTGTTGTAGCTTCTGATGTTGTCACATCAGTCATCTTTTCAACTCCTCCAACTACTACTATGTTGTGCATTCCACTAGCTACTGCCATGTATCCTTGACGTAAAGCGCTGCCTCCACTAGCACAAGCATTTTCAATTCTTACTGCTGGTATATTTTTAAAGCCTAATTGATCAGCTAGTAATGCTGCCATGTGTTCTTGGCCTACAAATCTTCCTGAAGCCATAGTACTTCCATAAACTATCTCAACATCTTTACTTCCTATGTTTGCATCAGTTATTGCCTTTACGCCTGCCTCTGCCATTAACTCACGCATTCCGTGCTCCCATCTCTCACCGAACTTTGTTAATCCTATTCCTATTATTGCAACATCTCTCATCATATCACCTTTTTTTAATTCCTCCTCTATTTTTGAGGTAAGTTGAGTAATCAATGTAAATCTTTCTTGTGTTTATTATATCACTTACTTTTGTAAGTTTACCTCTTTTTTCATCTATTTTATCTTTTACTTCAATTGCAAAAGAATCACTTCCTGCACCTGAACCAAAACTTGTTAATAATATCTTTTCATTTGGTTTTGCTATATCTAAAACAGCAGCTAAACCTAACATAGATGCTCCTGAGTAGGTATTTCCTATAACTGGTGTTAACAATCCATCTTTAATTTGTTTTTCTTCAAAGCCTAATGCTTTTGAAACTACTATTGGGAACTTTCCATTTGGTTGATGAAAAACTGCATAATTAAAGTCGCTGGCCTTGAATCCTGTCATCTCAAATAACTGCTTTGTTGCATTTGTTATATGTTTGAAGTATGCTGGTTCTCCAGTGAATCTTCCTCCGTGTGAAGGAAATGCTGCACCTTCTCTTCTCCAGAAATCTGGTGTGTCTGAGGTATAACTTGTTGTTTTAAGTATCTCAGCTATCTGTTCTGATTTATCACTACCTATTATAAAAGCACCTCCTCCTGCACTTGCTGTATACTCTAATGCATCACTAGGTCTTCCTTGTGAGGTATCACTTCCTATGGCCATACCATACTTAATCATTTTACTATCTACTAATCCAGCACACATCTGTATTCCAGCTGTTCCTGCTTTACATGCAAACTCTAAATCAGCAGCTGTTAATTTATGTCCTGTTCTAATAGCTTGTGAAACTATTGTAGATGTAGGTTTTACTGCATATGGGTGTGACTCAGAACCAACGTATAAAGCCCCTATTTCATTAGCATTTATTCCACTGTGGTCTACAGCTCTTCTAGCTGCTTCTACCGCTATTGTCGCTGCATCTTCATCAATTCCTGGAACACTCTTTTCAGTAATATTCAATCCTTTTTTAATACTCTCAGGATCATCATTCCAAACTTTGGCTATTTCTTCTACTTTAATTCTGTAGCGTGGAACGTGAACTCCATAACCTACAATACCTGCCATAAAATCAAATACTCTTTTTTATTGAGAATATTAATATACCTACTCCTTAGTTAGTTATTTGTCTAACATTTAAACTGATTTATTATGTTCAACAAAAAATCAAAAAACTCAAAAATAGAGATACATCCAGGAATAGCTGCAGTAATAATAAATAAAAAAACAAAGTATATTTTATTAATAAAAAGAAGAAATCTTCCAGTAATACAAAATAGAGGCATCTGGTCATTCCTTTTTGGTGGTAAAGAAGAAAATGAAACTTATTTAGAAACTGCTTACAGAGAGATAAATGAGGAAATATCCTTTAATAAAGAGGATATAAAATTAATGTTTAAACCTGTAAAAACACTTATAACTGATGTAAGATCTGGCAAAAAATGGTACAATCACTTATTTGTCTTCTTAACAGATAAAAAAGAAATAAAATTAAGTTATGAAAACTCTACTTATCGTTGGGCAGCTCCTTCGGACATATTTAACGAAGTAAATTACAAAAACGTTTTTTCAAAAAGAAACGAAATAGAACTTTTAATTAAAAAAACATTAAAAACTCTTAAGTGATTAATAAAATCAAATTTAATCTATATATGAATAGCAGATATATTTTCTCCTTAAAACAGAGGTAAAGGTTTAAATACTTTTTTATGTAAATTATTATCTGCTTTATACTCTGGGTAGTTGCGATGCAACGCTCTTGGTAATGAGGCTTTTTAAGCCAAACCAAAAGATTGATTAAATGAGTGACATTAATAATGACCTTAGACTTGTTATAGACACAGGTAAGTATACTCTTGGAAACAGGGAAGTAGTCAAGTCAATAAATGAAACTAAAGCAAAAGTAATAGTACTAGCTTCAAGAGGTAAAAAAGAAATAGTAGATGATATCTTACATCTTTGTAAAGTAGCTGGTATACGTGTTATACCTTATAATGGTAATTCATTAGAGTTAGGAACATTGTGCGGTAAACCATATTCAGTCAATGTTATGGCCGTACTTGAGCCTGGAAACTCTAATATTTTAAATGAAGAATACGATTAGGTGTTATGTTTGCCAAATGGAGAGTTCGCTGCAAAAGAAGTTATAAGAAAAAGAAAAAAACAAAGACTACTTAAAAAGTGGTGGAAGAGAAAGTACTTCAAGTTAAAACAAAAGTACGATCCTGTAGGAACAGTACCTATGGCAAAAGCATTAGTATTAAAGAAGTTCGTATTGCAGCAAAAGCAGCCTCACAGCGGCCTTATAAAATGTGTAAGAGTACAGTTAATTAAAAATGGAAAGATAGTCGGGGCATTTGTACCTTACGATGGTTCAATAAACATGATTGAAGAACACGATGAAGTAACAATACAAGGTTTAGGAGGTTCACAAAGAGGACAGATGGGTTGTATACCTGGATTAAAGTACAAAGTAATTGCAGTTAACGGTGCAGATATCTTTCAAGTAGTTAAGGGTAAGAAAGAAAAGCCTAAGAGGTAAATTTCATGGCAGAAACAATTGATAATAATAATACTAAAAATGAAGAAGTTGTTAAAAAAGAAGAGGTTGTTAAAAAAGAAGAACAACAAACCTCAGACGTTAAGGTAGAAGTTCAAGAAAGACCTCAAAGAAGCAGAAGAAGATATCAAAATACAGAAAACGCACCAAAAAGAGTTGAGATTCCAACAAGAACCTTGAACTTAAAATTATTTGGAAAGTATGATTTATCTAACATAGAGGTAAAAGATGAAAGCGTAAAGAATTATGTAAGATTTAATGGTCAAATGTTTCCAAATATCTTCGGAAGAAGAAAAAATCATGCATATTACTTATCTCATTTAGATATAATTGAAAGGTTAGTAAACAAAATGATGAGAGGAGGTACAGGTAAGAAAGTAGGAGGAAAGGTAATAAGAACAAAAGGAAGGTTACAAGGTAAAAAATTAAAGTTATTACACATAGTTGAAGATGCATTCGACACAATAAACAGAAAAACAGGAAAGAATCCAGTTCAGGTTTTTGTAGATGCATTACAAAATGCAGCTCCAATAGAAGATACAACTAGGGTAAGATATGGTGGTATCTCATACAATGTAGCTGTAGGAATAAGTTCAAACAGAAGAGTCGATGTTGCTTTAAGAAATATAGCACTAGCAGCACTTATTAATGCTTTTAATAGAAAAAAGAATCTTTCAGATGCTCTTGCTGATGAGTTAGTGTTAGCAGCTTCAAAAGCTCCAGATAGTTATGCAATAAAGAAGAGATTAGAAGGAGAAAGAATAGCAAAGAGAGCTAGATAAAGAATTTTATGGTTTTATTATGGTAAGGAAAGAGTTTGTAGCTGAAGAAGTAGCAAAGATTATGCACGATAAGGATAGAATAAGGAACGTAGCAATTATAGCTCACGTTCACCACGGTAAGACAACATTAACAGATTCATTGCTAGCTAGAGCAGGAATAATCTCAAAAAGTGTAGCAGGAGATGCATTATATACTAACTATGAAGCTATAGAAAAAGATAGAAGAATGACAATTAAATCAGCAGACATATCGCTTTCTTTTAACTATGATGGAAAAGAGTTTATTATAAACTTAATAGATACTCCGGGACACGTAGACTTCGGTGGTCACGTAACAAGATCAATGAGAGCTGTAGACGGAGTAGTTTTAGTAGTAGATCCAGTTGAAGGTATAATGCCTCAAACAGAAACTGTATTAAGACAAGCATTACAAGAAAGAGCAAAACCTGTATTATTCGTAAATAAAACTGACAGATTATTAAATGAGTTGAGATTAACACAGGAACAAACCTTTGAAAGGTTATTAAAATTAATAGGAGATGTTAACAACTTAATAAGAAGATTTGCACCAGAAGGCTATGGTGAAAAATGGCAAGTAAGTGTAGAAAACGGAAGTGTATGTTTCGGTTCGGCTTACAAAAGATGGGCAATCTCAACAAGAATAATGTCAAAATACAAAGTAACATTTAAAGATATTTTTAAGTTAACACAAGAGCAAAATGAAGCTAAATTACAAGAGGTAGCTCCAATTGATGAAGCTACTCTTTCTATGATGATTGAGCACTTACCAAATCCAAAAGAAGCACAACCTTACAGAATTCAAAAGCTATGGAAAGGGGATTTAGAGAGCGAACCAGGGAAAGCAATGACTACTGTAGATCCAAACGCAAAGGTCAATGCAGTTATTTTTGGAATTGCAAATGATCAACATAGCGGAGAGGTTGCAATCGCAAGAGTTTTTTCAGGTACAGTTAAAAAAGGTACATTACTTTACACTACTGGAGTTTTAGAACCACAAAGAGTACAACAAGTCGGTATTTATATGGGTCCTGAACGAGTCACTGTAGAACAAATTTCTGCAGGAAATATAGCAGCTTTAGTTGGTTTAAGAAATGTTTCAATAGGAGATACAGCAAGTGAAGATAACATAGAGCCATTTGAACAAATAAAGCACTACTCACAACCAGTAGTTACAAAAGCAATAGAGGCAAAAGATACAAGAGATTTAATGAAGTTAATTGAGGCTTTAAGACAGTTATCAAAAGAAGACCAAACGATAGGAGTAGAGCTTAATCAAGAAACAGGAGAGCACTTAGTAAGCGGTATGGGAGAGTTACATTTAGAGATTATTGAAACAAAGATAAGAGATGATTATAAAGTACCTATTACAACATCAGAACCGATAGTAGTTTATCGTGAAACTATAGAAGGAGAAGCTAAAGATGTAGAAGGTAAAACACCAAACAGACATACACGTTTCTATATTGATGTTAAACCATTAGAACCTGGAGTTTTAGAGTTAATAGAAAACGGAACACTTAAAAACGGAAAACCAAAAGGTAAGCAGTATTGGGACGATCTAATAAACGCAGGAATGACAAGAGATGAAGCAAGAGGAGTAGTTGACATTGCAAATGGAAATGTAATGGTAAACGCTACTCACGGTGTTCAGTATCTTGATGAAGTAATGGAGCTTTTGATACAAGGTTTTGAAGATGCAATGCATGACGGTCCTTTAGCACGTGAAAAGTGTTCAGGTGTAAAAGTTCTAATAAAAGATGCAACAATACACGAAGACCCTGTACACAGAGGTCCTGCACAGATACTACCTGCAATAAGAAGACCAATCTACGCAGGTATGTTGATGTCAACAGTATCATTATTAGAACCTAAACAAAGATTCACAATAAATATACCACAAGAGTATATGTCTGATATAATTACATTTGTACAAGGTAAAAGAGGTCAAGTTGTAGATATACAACAAGAAGGAGAACAGGCAACAATAATAGCAAAGATGCCTGTATCTGAAGTAATAAAAGGCTTCTCAAATGAAATACGTGGGTTAACAGCTGGAAAGGCAATCTGGTATCCGGAGTATGCAGGATATGAAAAACTACCTAAGGATTTACAAGAAAAGATTGTAAAGGAAATAAGAAAGAGAAAAGGTCAAAAACCAGAACCACCAACACCACAAGAGTTTATGGATTAATATTAAATATGGTTAAACCAATGAAATGAGGTAATGAAATGGCAAAATCGTACGTGAAATTCGAAGTATCTAAGGAAGTATCTGAAAAAGCGCTTGAAGCTGTAAGGCTTGCAAAGCAGAATGGAACTGTAAGAAAAGGAGTAAATGAAGTTACAAAAAGTATAGAAAGAGGACTTTCAACACTCGTAGTACTTGCAGAAGACATAGATCCAGAAGAAGTAGTTATGCATATACCTACACTTTGTGATCAAAAGAAAATCAGTTATGTGTATGTTCCTACAAAGCTTGAGTTAGGAAAAGCATTAGGTATGAAGGTTCCTTGCTCATCAGTTGCAATAGAAAAACCTGGTGATGCACAATCAACAATAAATGATGTCGTATCAAGAGTAACAGGAAAGAGTTCAGGAAAAGCAGAAGCAAAGGAAGAGAAAAAAGCAGAAGTAAAGAAAGAAAAGAAGGAACACAAAGAACATACGGAAGAAAAACAAGAAGCAAAAGAGAAGACAGAGTAAGTGATATAAATGCCAGAAAATAAAGCTGAAGAGATAAAAACACGAAAATCCGAGAAGGATTCAAAGGTTCAGCAACAGCAACAAAAAACATCTGACAATAAAAGTACTGATGAAGATCTTTTTGAGGGTTATCTCTGTGAAGTTGTCGATGTAGTTAAAGGTAGAACTGGCATATACGGAGAAATTAAACAAGCAATGTGCAGAATATTACAAGGCAAAGATAAAGGCAGAGTAATAAGAAGAAACTTTGCTGGTAAGATACAAAAAGGAGATATAATCAGATTACCTGACACGAGCAGAGAAGATAAAAGAATAATGGCAAGGTAGTATCTATGAAATGCTCATACTGTCAAAAGGAAATAGAACAAGGAACTGGCTTTGCTTTTATTAGAAAAAGCGGAGTAGCAAGATACTTTTGTTCTAGAAGATGTTATAAGTTTGATATTGTCTTTAAAAGAAAGATAAGACCAAAAGAACAACACGCTTAATTTTTTTTATTTTTAATCCTTTTTAAGGATATTATTTAAGAAAAGCAATGAAGATGCTTTTAAGTACTTATACTAATTATAAATCAATGTACTAGTTATGTGATTAATTGGAAGAGTTAGCCATTAATAATAAAGTAATTATTTTACATTTCGGAGAGTTATGGTTACGTGGAAGAAATAGAAATAAATACATAATGTCATTGATTAGAAATATTAAATCCGCATTAATCAGTGAAAGCTACTCAATGCTGTATTATTATGATAGAATAATACTTAAGTTATTGACTGATTCAAATGTAGATTCAATTGAAAAGAAAGTTTCAACTATTTTTGGTTTAAGTGCATATGAAACTGCAGTAGTTACTGCTCCAAATATAAAAAGTATAAGAAAAACAACTGAGGAGTTTATCAAAGAACTAAAGAAAAAAAATGCTAAAATAGTTAAAATAAACTCGCATAGATCTTATAAAGAACATGAGTTTAACTCGATAGATGTCATAAAGGACTTAACTGAGTTGCTTAATAAAAATAACTTTCAAGTTTTAACTAAGGGTTTTGACTCAGAGATTTATGTGAGTATAGCTAAGGAGCATGCCTTTGTATATCTAGATAAAAAGAAGGCACTAGGGGGCCTTCCTGTTGGAACAAGTGGTAAGTGTATTATCCTTTTATCCGGAGGTATCGACTCTCCTGTTGCTGCTTGGTTTGCTATGAAGAGAGGTTTGCAGCCAATCTTTGTTCATGTACATGCTTATACTACAAATGATGAAGCTTACAACATTAAGATAGGAGAGCTATACAAAATACTTTCACAGTACGCGACAAAACCAAAGATGTATATCTTTCCATCTAGTATTTTTCAAGCTTATACTGCACAGTATAATTTGGGTAGAAACAACACAGTTATTCTAAAGGCATTTATGCTAAGGCTAGCTGACAAGATTAGCAAGCTAGAAAAAACACCAATAATATATACTGGAGAAAGCCTAGGTCAAGTTTCATCTCAAACACCCTGGAATCTTCTCGCTGAAAGTTATGGTGTAAAAAGTGAGATTTTACGACCATTAATAGGTTTAGACAAAGATGAGATAGTAAAGATAGCTAGAAAAATAAATACGTTTGATATTTCGGCAAAAGAATATAAGGATGTGTGCACATTAAATTACAGAAATGCAACTACCTCAGTAAATCTTGAAGAGTTTAAGGATCAAGTTAAAAAAATCCAATTATCTAAAATACTTCTTAAAACATTAAAAGAAGGTAAACTTTATAATTAAATATTTAAAACAAAGTTGAGCTTATGTCTGGAAAACAAATAATAAAAAATAAAAATTTAAATACAAAAGATCAAACAAAAGAACAGGGAATGCCTGTTCATGAAAACATCATACTTTTTGTAATTACTATTGGAGTAGTCATGGCATCTATAGACACAACTATAGTGCTTCTTGCTTTCCCTGCAATAACTTCGGCTTTACACTCAAACTTTGCAACAATAATTTGGGTAATTTTAATATACATACTTGTAACTGCAATACTTTCTATGCAGCTGGGAAAGGTTGGCGATATATTTGGAAGAAGCAAGATGTATAATTTAGGATTTGCAATATTCACTATCGCTTCATTATTTTGTGGTCTTGCTCCTACTGCAATTCTTCTAATCTTTTTCAGGGCTATACAAGCAGTAGGTGGAGCTTTGTTACAATCAACAAGCACAGCTATACTTGCAGATACATTCAAAAAAGGAAGTATAGGAAGAGCATTTGGATTTACGGCAATAGGTTGGAGTTTAGGTGCAGTTTTAGGTATTATTTTGGGAGGATTTATAACAACATTTCTAGGTTATCCTTATATCTTCTTCATAAATGTTCCGATTGGAATAGTTGCATTTGCCTTAGGTATTAAATACATTAAAGACACGAACAAAATAAAGTCAAAGATAGACTTACTAGGTATGTCATTATTAACAGTTGCCATAACACTGCTTGTTTATGGCGGTATAAATATAGCTGTAACTGGTATGTCCTTATTTGTCATATCTCTTTTAGTAGTGGGGTTAATTTTCCTAATACTTTTCATTTATAACGAAAAGAAAACAAAGGATCCTACAATAGATTTCAAATCATTTACAAATAAAATATTTAGAAACTCTTTAATTGCATCATTCTTTCAGAGTATGGGATTTATTGGAGCTACATTTATGCTTATAATGTACTTACAAGGAGTAAAAGGATTCTCTCCATTTTTTGCATCACTACTTCTTGTTCCGGGATACATACTTAGTGCAATGGTTGCCCCGAAAATGGGTAAGCTATCTGATAAATATGGCGCAAGAGAAATTGCAACTACGGGGATTGCTTTAATCATAATAGGTATTTGTGTTTATTTATACACAATATCTTTTAATGCTTCAATTTACTTGATAATTTTAGGTTCTGGAATAGTTGGAATAGGAGGTGCTATGTTCTATCCTGCAAACAGTAATGCTTTAATGTCAAACGCAGAAAAATCTTCATTCGGAGCAGCTTCAGGTCTTTTACGATTAGTATCAAATATTGGTTTAATAAGTAGTTTTGTAATTGTTATAGTTGCAGCGGCATCAGCAATACCTAGTTCATTAGCTTTTGAGATATTTGTAGGCAGTTCTTCTTTAAATGCTGTAGAATCCGCAGGGTTCGTATCTGGCATGCAGGTTTCATTAATTGTATTAATATTCATATTATTAATTGCAGGACTAGCTTCCGTAACTAGAGGAAAGCATGTATCTCACAGCAAACCACAATATCCAAACATAACAGAGCCAAAAATAGAGATGGCGTAATTATATTTTATTTTAAAAAGTAAGATATAAATATCAAAAAATCTATAAGTACGTGCATGGAAGTTGATTGGAAAAAACCTGAAAATATTAAAAGATTATTAACGATTTCAAAAAGGCGCAACAGAGAAGCAGAAATAAAAAAATCAGACATAGTATTTTTAGACATGTTTCTTGATCATGCACACAAAAATATTGAATTAAGTGTCGATGATTTTTTTGGTCCTTTATTAATTACATTTCTTGATAGAGCAAGTCTTTATTCCCAACTCCTTAACCGTGCAATTTTTTTCCGTAAAAGAAAAGACAAAGAAGGCATATCATTGATTAAAGAAGCCATGAAAATAGATAGGATATGTTCAGAAGATAATGTAAAAACATTTTCTGAACAGGTTCAACATACAGAAGAGAATGAAGTTTCTACTGAAACATCAAATTTTAAAAAATTATGGAAAATATGCGATAGGATGATTGACAGAGCAGAGTTTCTTGAAAAATTAGATATATTAAGAAATTAATACTAAAAATAAAAATATATTGATAAATTTAAATTTTTGATTAAAATGCCCCAAACTACTCGAAAATTCAGAGAAAATACTTCCCCTGATGTTATTTCATTAGAAACATTAGAATCACATTTAAAAAAATCAGATTTTAGATTAAAAAATGTGTTTTTTAAGTCTAATGATTTAGCTTCTTATACTAAGTTAAGCTCATATTTTGGAGAGGTTATAAATTCAAATAAACGTTTAGGAAGAACTCAACGAAGCGTATGTGTAAATGCATCTACTGATTCACTAATAAGTGAGTTTGAGCAGTTAGTTAAGATGTATGAAATACTTCCTAAAAATATTGCAATTCCTTTATGTCTTATAAAAAGGGACGGAGTTGTTATAGGATATTTATCTGAATATATAAGAGGTACATCTATAGGAAAACTTCCTTACTTTGTAAGAAAAAATTTAATCATAAAGCAGTTATCAATTTTGGTAAAGGTATTGCACAATAAAGGCCTAGGACACGGAGACATAAACATAGGGAATGAATATTATGATGGAAATGTTTTAGTCAATCATGACAATATTTTAAAATTAATAGATCCGTTATGTTCATATCGATGTCCGGATAACAGACAAAGATTATTACAAGATGAGGAAAATATAAAGTCTTTAGTTAGATTACACAGATATTAAAAATTACAATTAAAAACAAATATATAAATATCAAAAACTTCAAAATTACACTGTGGTAAAATGCACTCTCAAACTAGTACAGTTAACTCAGCTACACCAGTAATTGTTAAACCATCTACACAAATTCTAAGAAATTTATTTAGAGATCCTAGAGATAATCTTTCTAGTTATCTTGTTGCAGAATCAAGAAAACCTTCATCAATAATAACTCCTTCATCAGAAACCGATATCGATAGAGTAATTAATATCTTGTGGAGATTAAATATTCATGCTAAAAATTATACCTCTAAAAAGAATACTCCATTTACAAATAATACTTCTTTAATAATCTCAAAAAATCCAAATTATATAGATCTATTAATTTCAAATATTGAAAAAGGTGACCATTATTCAGTCGGAGTTTTATTAGGTTATCCGGAAAAGCCCTCTAAAAACTTTTCAGAGTCTTTAAAAGATACAAATCAAAGAAATTATGAATGCATTTTAAAAAAAATCGTTACACAACTATCTAATAGATATCCAATATCAGTTAATTTTGCATATGCTCTACATATACCCTTAATCACTTCAAGCATTTCTGGCAACATAATTTTTGATTATGAAAGTGAAGATTTATTTAATAAATACTTGATTTTTGTAAGAAATACAAATCCTGAACTGTCTCAAAAAATTGAAAAACATATGCTTAATGAATTAAATAGAACTGCAGCTACATTAAATAAAAAAATTAATGTAGTTCAAGAAGATTTGATCTATTCTTCTGATTGACATATCTCTAAATTGTTCAATCAAATTCTAAATATTAGAAAGTGTTAAATATCAAAAAATAAATAACTAAATACTGATTTAAATGGGCTTTATTCAGAAAATTTTAAATTCAATGAGTCTAAGATCCCAATATCCTGAACAGAGATTTATTACTCCAGAAACACCTGAAGATAACAAAGCTCTAAGAGATATTGTTCAAGAAATTCGAGGAACTGGCGCTGAAGATTTGATGCGTGTAGCAAGAAATATAAATATGCTTCAAAATTTATTATCTGAAAATGATCCGAAAGAATTAGGTAAAAAAATAAAACATCTATCAAATACCTTGGGTGTATTTTCAGAAAAAAGTAAATCTATGTTATTGGAGAATTTATCAGAATTAATAAAAAGGGAGGATATACCTAACTCAGTAAATATTGTGAAATGTTTTAAGTTAAAACCTGAAGAAACTACTCCTGTCATTTTACGGTCTTTAACTGTATTAACTGTTAAGGGAACTAGAAGTTCTTTAAAAGTAGTAAAAGAAGCTTTAGGAGAATTTAAAAATAAAAATCATAATTCAATAAGAAATGACTTGAATTTAACTCAAGACGATCTTCTTAAATTAAAACCATTAATACTGAAAAGCATAACAGACCAATTAGAAAAAAGTAATTTGGATAAAGAGAAACTGTCAAATACAGAGATTGTAGACTATGTTATTACTTCAAGTAAAATATTAAATTTCAATGATGATGATTTTAAAGTTATAAATAAAAAATTATGTCCTAGTGTAATTAATTTAATTAAAAATGATTTAAAATCAAACGATGGCATTAAAAATTTATCAAAATCAACATTGATTATTTATTCGCTAAGATTTTCATATGAAGAAATAAAACCTGTATTACCAGATATTCTTAGACTTTTAGGAGAATTTATTCAAAAAGGAAAATTAGATTCTGCACACAGAATAATCACACTTCTAAAGTTATCAGATACGACTGAATTTAAAAATGAGTTTAAAGAATGGATTATAAATTTTACTAAAGAGGATAAATTGACAGAAGCTTCTGCTTTAGCAACAAGATTTGAAATACAAAAATCTGAACTAGCTTCAATAATGAAAGAATATCTAAACCGGAAACACTAAACTTTTAAAAAAATCCTATTTTTTTATTCTTCCAGTATTTATTTCCTTAAAGAAACCTTTATAAAGTATTACTCCTTTATTTATTCGGCGACAGTATGGATAGGATTATAGAGGAGTGTTTAAGTTTATCTACAAATCAACACGAAGGTTGTTGTTTTGTCGTTGAAACTGGTAAAATAAAAACAAAATATTATAAAGATTATAATCCTGACATATTTAAAAAAAATGGCAGACGTTTATCTGTATTAAATAAAAAAGATAAAGCAACAATAAGACAGTTAGCAGCACTTGATGGAGCTATGATAATAGATAAAAAAGGGAGCTTATTACATTATGGCGCTACGTTAGTTCATTCAGATAAATTTGTAGGCCATGGAAAAAGACATGCCTTTGCATTAGGAACAAGTAAAAAAATACCTGAGATTGTTTCAATACTTGCAAGTGAAGAAGATAAGCATATACGCGCATTTAAAAGTGGCGTATGTATTTTTGATATAGATTCCTCTACAAAGTTATCTACTTCAAAAAAACAAATATTTGCAGATATATTATCTGCACCAATATCAAAAACATTAATTGCATCGGGTATTGCTACCTCAGTACTTACTTTAAATCCTATTCCAGCAATAATAACAATAAGTGGTAGTTATGTTATTGTTTCAGAAGGTTTTGACAGATTAAAAGCTGCATTTAAGAAAAAATAATTATATTTCTCCTGAAAAAAATGCGTTTTCGTCGTCTTCAGATTCTATAATATCTACTATTTGACCTTGTCCTAATCCGCTAGGAAAAACTTCAAATTTTACTAAAACTCCTGGATCTTCAGCAGCGTATACTTCTGCTTTCCAAATTTTTCCAGATTTATCAACATAACGGGCCTTTCTGCCTATTAATTCTTCTAATGTTGCATTTGAAGAAGGTATTACTAACAAATGTTCTTCGTCCAATGAGGTTACTATTCCGCTTATCATTAAATCACATATGTATAATAAGAAAAAGTATAAAACACTACGAGTTACTTTGTATATAATGAATTTCTTTGAATTCTCATTAAATCAGTATTTCTATCAAGTTGCATTTTTAATGACTCAATAACTCTCCAATCTTTTTCATTATCTAAAAGTTTCTTAAGTCTTTTTCTACTTATTAATTTTAGTACTTCTGGATTTTTTATCGCTGCAATCCTAACAGAAGGTTCAGGATCTATTAAAAATCCATATATCATGTTATTTGAAAGTTTTCGCGGAGCTTTCTTATTTGATATCAATGCACGTCTTACAAATGATTCAGTTCTTGAAGCTATCTTTTCAACATTCTCCTTACTTAATCTAGCTATAGCAGTTTCATTATTCGCAAGAGCAGAAACTACATCTGGTTCATCATTTACAAATGAGTTTAGCACTTCTAATGGAATTTTTTTAGCGAATACCGTACTTTCTGCACAACGAGTCCTAACCTCCATATCGCCCGATGTTCCGTACAAAATTATATCTTTTTCTGATAAAGCACTAAAAAATTTATCACTAGAAAGAATAATTCTTTGAAAAAAAGGATTCTTTATTTTTATTAAAAGATTTAAATCATCTCTATTTAACTGATTAAATGCTTTATCATCAGTTACCACGAAATCTAAACATGTTTTAAATGATCTTCTTAATCTTATATATGATTCTGGCATACGATATAGGCGCATAATTGTCATTACCTTCCAAACTATCTGTTCAGTCTCCTGTCTATTAAGTCCGGTTAATCTGTCTGAATGTAAATCAATTAAACTAGGTATTGGCTTATGAAGGTTCATCATACTTATCTATCAATAGTTCAGTTTTATGATATTTATTTTTTTGTTTTTGCCAGAAAGGTATAAATATCTAAAAAAGAGAAGTTTTAGCACCCAAAAGTGATTAAATGACCCAAAAAATTATCCCTAATAAAAATACAGTCAATGAAATTTCGAATGCTCTACGTAAGGATTTAAAAGATATTACCGGAGAAGAGTTATTCAGAGAACATTCTTCTGGGATAAAATATCATAAACAAATTAGATTAGTTGGTTCTAATCAAGCGATAGGTGCTAATCTTAAAGATAGAGATTTACACGAACTTATAATAATAGATTCTGACTTAAGTAATACAACATTTGAAGGTTCAGATATATCTGGAGGAGTATTTACTAAATCGAAATTGCTAAGAACAAATTTTGCTTCAGTGAACGCTACTGATTGTCAATTTAATAGTTCTAATTTATCTAATGCATTTATGGCGTATATCAATTTAACCGATGCAAAAATAAAAGGTTCTACTTTAATACACACTAATATTAGACAAGCTACGTGCATAAGAACTAATTTTTCAGAATCGAAGATAATCGAGGCAAGATTTATAGATCTCGATGCAAGAGAAGCTATATTCAAAGGAACATACTTTTTAAACAGTGATATAGAATACAGTAACTTTACCGGAGCTAATCTTACTGGTGCCATATTTGAAAATTGTAATTTAAGCAATGTTGTATTTACTGGAGCAAATATAAAAGGCGCAAAGATAATTAAAAATGAGGTAGAAAGCTTATTAGCCGATTATATAAACTCATTAAATAAATAAAAATTAAAATTTATAATTTTCTGTTGAGAAGATGAACGCAAGAAAAATTATCTCCGCAGGTGTTGTTGGAACTTCTTTATTTTTTAGCCTAACTACTTCTTTACGTGGAAGTACCGATACACTTCAAAAAACTAATAAATCTAAAGAAATCTTTTTCGAAAATTACGCTGTTTTTTCACTCAGAAAAGCAACTGCTATAAAAAAAATAGATAAAGTATTGGAAAGTGTACCTACGAAGGATATACAACTTCTAAAAAGAAAAATTCAAGTAGAAGGAATTAAAAAGGTTATAAAATCTAGATTTCCAACAGATGTAGATTCAATGCTTTTATTTGGTTTAATGTCATTTATTGTTGGCTTAGGTTTTAATGAGTTATTCCTAAACAAAAATAAGAAAGAAAAACATTCAAAACAAAGAAGTTTAAGTTATTCTAATACTATTTAAGTATTTCTAAAAGTATATAAGAATAATAGTATTTATAAGGATGTTTATATACCTAAAAAAAATAAAAATATAACGATAAATATGCCAACAAAACAAAAAAAATTATCCTTGACTAATGGCTTAGTCGATAGATTAGATGAGATAGGTGTGCATTATTTAGATAAACTTTCTATACATCTTACTGCTGTGGGACTAAAGCCGTCTTCCTTATTATTTTTAAAGCGTGATAATAAAATAATACAAAGTACAATTGAAGGATTACAAGATCATGGTTTTTGTATCGCTACTCCAGATACGCCAGATTTCAGATTTTTTCAAATCGTAGTAGCTTCGGATAACCTTACATGTGAAGCTTTAAAAATCGCGGTTGAAGATAATGATAAATATAATATAGGCATACTACTAGGATATCCTGAAAGTGCTACGCTTAACTTTACGAATAAAAAACCTGGTGGAATACATTCATTTCAGCAAATGTCAAATGAATGTATAAATTTACTACATGACAATAAAAAGATTCCCAATTTCTTTGCTTATTTGCTTCATTTACCAGAAAAAATAACAGTAACTGGGGATTTAGTGACGTTGGACTCAAAAAGCGAGGATATAGGCAAAAAATACATGAAGCATATAAGATCGATTGATAAGAATTTATCCAGAGAAAATGAGCACATGTTTATATTAGAGATGTTTAGGGACACTCGCCTAAATTTTAATGTTTATTCTAATGGAGAATTTTATTTCAAAGAAGAACTTTTAAGTACTGTCAAACGTCAAAACTAATTCAAAAAATGAAGTAAAAGATAAAAATATAAATACCTAAAAAATACATATAATCTGGCAAAGAATGATTAATAATGAGTATTCTAATAATATACTAGTTTGTCTAATATAATGTTAACTTATTTAATGTTGAGATTATGAATAAACAAAAAAAGAGTAATTCAGAATCAAAGTTGAATTTAAAGTCTGAATTAAAAAAGTGTGTCAGACCTAGATTATGTAGTTTACCACAATTAAATACAGACGCGTTAGAGAGTAGCGCTATAGATAAAACAAGATTTACCAGATTTATAGTTTTTGAGGTAAGCAATAAGGATTGTAGTAGATATATAATGAGATGTACTACATTCTTGCCAAAATCAGTAAAGGATCATAAAGAAAAATACCATTATGACTTAATAAAAGACACTAGAAAAGAGGTTTCTGCAATAGTACCAAAATCGAAAGTAAAAGATATGTTTGAGGGATATCTGGAGTATCAAGATGGTGTAATAAGAGTGACAGGTGACATGACTGAATATACTGAAGATATAAAGGCAATAATAAAAAGTATAATTTTAATAACATTTAAAGGTTCAGTATCTGTGCAATACTTTGATATGGTTACAAAAAAATCAGGAATTTTATAATATCTAATATTATTTTAGTATTTCCAATATTATCTTTCTTTTAACTTATTTTCTTCTATTTTTTATTTTAAGACAGCTTTTTATATATCAAGTATTTTATCAAAATAAAATAAATCATTCATTTAAAGCAAAATTAGAGCATATTTTTGTCGTCGTAGCCTTATTTTATGTACTTTTCTTACATATTTTAACTATGGATTTTAAATTATCATTATTATGAAAAACACACCATAAATTTTATAGTTTTGAAATAAAAAACACCGCATGAATAAAATAGTGTTTTTTAAACTGTTTTTTTAATTAAGCTAGATACCATAACCAATAGGCCCTTAATTTCATATTTTTGAAATGAGTTACTTTTTTTACAATAAGTTTTGTTCCATAACTTTGAAATATTAAAATTATCTTAAAAATCAAATAAATTTTCAAGATTATGAAAACTTAATAAAATATTGCTAATTTTAATATAAATTTATAGATGTGTGGGTGTTTATTTCTAATCATAAGTAAATTATAGTAATACTAATATTATCTTAGAAATACTAAGAAATTATTCATTTGCTAAATAACGTTTAAAAGAATGTACAAACCCTGTATCATTTCTAAAAGGACTAGAACTTAACCCTGATATCAGTATGGATATGTGTTCTGTGGTATTCGCCAAATAGGTACGTTGCTCTATTAATAAACTGCATCTTTTTCATTCAGCTTAATTATTTAATTTTTATTGTTTAAATGTTGAGAAAATATATATAAAAAAATAAAAAAATATTTATTACTAAATAGATGTATTATCCATCAAGTCTTATTAAGCATCTTATTACTTTTTTCAGATAAATATAAATATTCTGAAAGATAATATATTTTTGGGATAAAATGGGAGCTGTAAAAACAAAGAAGGGAATTGGAGCTGAACTCCAAGAGTTAAAAAGAGATATAGTGTCTGTTAAAACGATAGACGAACTTGTGAAGTTAGATATAAATATTTCAGAAGCACGTATTGAAGATCGATTGTTTTATAGACATGTTACTAATTCAGGTAAAATAGGTGGTTTTGTAGAAAACACCGCAAAGGCTGATAAACAAGCGTATGTTGGTCCTAGAGCCATAGTATACGAGAATGCGTGTGTTTATAGCGGTGGTAGAGTAATTTCTAGCGCAAGAGTTTATGGAAATGCTCAAGTTCATAAAAAAGCAATTATACAGGATAATGCACATGCATTTGAAAACTCAAAAATTTTACAAGGCTCAAAGGTTTGTGATTACTCAAAAGTATATGGCTTTTCAGAAGTTAAATTTTCATTGATTGCAGATCACTCTGAAGTTTATGATAAAGCAGTTGTAGAACACTCTATATTACGTAATTATTCTAAAGTTTTTGGAAAAGCAACTGTAATAGATGGAGTACTAACAGGTCATGCTAAAGTTTTTGAATACTCAGAAGTATTCGGTGCAAGAATAAGTGATTACTCAAAAATACATCGAACTGCTTTGATATCTGGTTTAAACTTATTGATACGAGGTAATTCAGACATAACTGGAGTGATAAGTAGTATGAATAGAGATTTAGTAATAAATAATGAAAAAGTTGA